>CAQBGY010000268.1 GCA_948759685.1 uncultured Eubacterium sp. | reverse complement strand
ATCATTTTTCAGGTATTAGTGATTACTTATTTTATTTATTTGAAGGATAAGAAAAATAATTAATATGTTTGCAAAGGTAGAAAAAAACTGTAACAGTTGCCTAAAGTCTGAAGGAAATTCGTGAGGAAAGTATGTCTGTCTGAAGAAAAATAAGGTCTTGTGTTGACAAGAATAGATAAGTCTGTATCGGTTCCCCCCTTATCAGGGAAGAGCAACCTTTCCGGAAGGAGGGGAAACCATACAGACGTTTTTTTGAGAATATCCGGTTATTATTTTACTTCTTCACCGTTGTCATTCACATAGTGTATTTCTTTCCACGTGTTTCCTGCCCATACATTCGGTCCGGTTGCCAAAGGTGACCCGTTGCCACCCGGACGCTTGCTTTCGTGCAAGTAAAGGATGGTGGATTCCGGATGATCGAACACCAAAGCATTCGTACTTGTTAAAGTGATGTTCTGATTGGTGGTGAAACGCAGAGAGTTCAGCGTGGAGGATAGCAGGATAGTGGAGCCTAATTTTGTGCAATTGGGGAAATCGAGCGCATCGAATGTGGTGTATGCCAAGGCAGATTGCTCTATCTCTTTGACAGCACTGAAATCGGTCTCCGTGACGGTTCCGCAGTTGCTGAAAACACTGCTTTTCATTATTTGTAGTTTGGGAACTCGTATTTTGCCGATACTGCTGCAACCTCGGAAGGCATTCGATTCCAATGAGACGATATTGCTCAAGTCGGGCATCGAAAGAGACGCACAATCGTAGAACCCTTGATAGTCTACGGATGTGATATGGCCTAAGTTGATTTCAGACAGGGAGGTGCAGTCTCTGAACGCTTCTCTTGGGATTTCCGACAGTTGTTCGCTCAATGTGACATGTGTCAATGCTTTGCAAGATTGAAAAGCGTTAGCTCCAAACGTAAGGAGGCTTTCTAAATTGGCGGACTGCAATGCCGTGGCGTACATGGCATTGCTTCCTATTGATTCGACTTTGCTTAAATCGTCACCAATTGCGTACAGTTCCAAAAAGCTTTATCTTCCAAAGCTGTCACGTTCTTCAAATCTATGCTTGCCAAGGCAGAGCACCCGTTGAAGGCATCGCTCTTTATCGTTGTCACCGTTTCTCCCAATGTGACATCGGTCAGTGAAGTGCACAAGGCAAAGGCGCTGGACTCTATGGCAGGCAGATTTTTTATATGGACACTTGTCAAAGACTGACAATGGGAGAAAACACTGTGTTGCATTTCTGTGACGTTGTCCAAATGGATGTCTGCGAGCTGCTTGCAGCCCATAAATGCGCCATATAATAAAGTAGTCGCATTCTTTAAGTCTACGCTTGTCAGAGATTCGCAGTCTCTAAAGCACAAGGGGCTCAAGGTGGTCAGGTTCTCGCCTAATGATACTTGTTTCAACGATTGACAGCCGGAAAATGCAGATTCTCCTATGGTAGTTGCATTGCTTAAGTGGATGTTTTGAAGTGATGTATTGTCCTCAAAAGCATTATTGCCGATAGATGCCGCTTTTTCCAAATTGACATCAGATAATGCTTTGCAACGATAGAATGCTCTTTCTCCGATTTCTGTAATACTGTTTAGATTGATGTCAGTCAATGCATTACAATCCCCAAAAGTTCTATAGGGAATAGCTGTTATCGTTTCACTAAGAACGACTTTCTTTAAAGATTCACACTGGTTGAATACTTCGCTGCCGATTGTTTTTACGTTTGGAAGGTTGGCCTCAGTCAAGGAAGAACAACTGATGAATGCATCGTTTCCTAATGTCTCAACTTTCTCTAAATTGATATTGTTTAAGGCGCTGCAACCTGAGAAGCCGTGTTCGCCGATAGAGATGATGTTGTCTGTGCGGATGTTGTTCAAAGACCTGCATCCTTTGAACGCCCCATATCCAATCCGGGTAACGTGGTCGAGTTTAATGTTTGTCAATGAACTGCAAGCATCAAAACAATAATCGGGAATTTCATTCACTTCACCTAACTCCACTTGCATGAGTGACTTGCATCCTTGAAAGACTCCGTTGCCTAACGAAGTTACATTTTTCAGATTCAACTCGACTAAGGAAGAGCAGTCGTGAAAGGCGTCTTGCTCTATTTTTGTCACATTCTCAAGGTTGATTTCCGACAATGCCGAAGCTCTATAAAAGGCCTTTTCACCTATTTCCGTTACCGAAGCAGGGAGGATTACTTTTCGAATCATGTGGTTCTCGTAGGATGTCAAAGCAGAATGATTGAAGAATGCATTGCTCGGCAGGCATGTCCATCCTGTCACTCCGCTTAAATCGAGCGTTTTGAGCACATGATGTCCTCTGTCCTGTATGTTGTATGCCCAGTCTCTTAGCAAGGTGAGGTCGTGAGTTGTGTTCATCGCTCCTGCAATGGCAAGTTGTCCCTCTTCGGAGATAGCGTTGTCCAGCATGACGGCAGTCAGTGTGCCCGGTTCTTCAAGTACAATGGTATACATGGGCTGAGGCGTAGAGGGAAGTGCTTCTCCACCGGGTATGGTGGCATCTGTCCATTCTTCTACGGTGACATCATCAATTTGCAACAGATTTTTTTTCACCGTCAATGTGTACGTATAACTCTTTCCGGCTTCGCAGGCGGGGATACCTGCGGCTTTCATTTCGGTCTCCTCTTCGCCGTGCCTGATGCGCAAGGTGATGAAATCGTTGTCAGCCCGGGCAGCTCCCGGAACAACGAGCGCAGTATAGGTGCATCCTATTCCTCCGTTGAAGGTTCCTCCTTTCAGAGGAGCGATGCCGACCGGGTTGCCGGAAGGAGTGCCGTCTATGACCAACTGTTCGTATCCCGACGAAATGGAGAGTGTGTCTACGTATGGTTGCGTCTTGCCGAAGTCGTTGAAGGCTGCGATGCGGATAACGATGCGTGCCATATGTCGCTGCATGGCGAGTTGCAGCGTTTCATCAGCCGGTTTGGAAGGATATGTCGTTTGTCCGGTCATGTAGTCGGCAAGGGCTATGGATGGTTCGTCGTGCTGGATGTGGGGCACAGAGAAACTGGTGAGAGAAGCCGTCGTGCTGTTGCCTGGATAGAAAGCGTTGTAGGTAGTTTCCGCCTCTTTCCAAATAAGGTAATTATCCGTTTGGATGGGTGACCATTCTCCGCTGATACCGTTGTAAGAGTAGATGGCGTGTGCTTCTCCATCGGACACGTACAGTTGGTCGCCGGTGGAAAAGAGGGCTTGTGCGGTAACGTCCCCGGTAGGGAAACTACGTGTTTGTTTCTGGAAATCTTCAATTCCCGCTTTGATGCGGACAGCAACAGAACCGTTTGCTTTCTCTCCGTAATCTTGTTCCTGGTTGCAGGCGGCAAAAGCAAGCATTGCAGCCGGCAGTATATAGAGATAGTGTTTCTTTTTCATATTATCTGTGATTCATTTATTTAGATTGTAACATGGATAGGGGTGTCTTCTTCGGTGGATGTGTCCCATGGTGAGGAAGATACGGAAGTTTTCACCACGATTTCTCCTTTGTTCGCTGTGAGATTCAGTGTATACCGGACACCGTTTTCGAAGGTGATCGCATCGGGAGAAGTCCAGGAATAGTCCACATCGTTGATGCGGAACGTGACAGACAGTGTGTTGGGGGAGATGGTCTGCGGGATTATGATACATTCGTAAGTAGACACTCCGTTCTGAGACTGTGTGGCGGCTGGCACATAATTGGTGAACCGTGCAATAACGGTGCCCGTTCCGATTGCCGATGCTGTGACTTTGGGCGTGGAAGCGGCAAAATTACAGGTACCGGCTATAACGGTACCGTTCACTTTCAGGTCGGACAGCGGGTTTTGAGCAGGGATAGATGGGGCATTCATATCCGCTCCTAATGTGACAACTACCTTTAGTTGGCTCATTGCGTGCGATAAAGACAGACGAATCTTTCCGTCTACTAAGTCAGTGGCAGGATTTATTTGCTGTTTGGAAAGCAAGAAGTCTGATTGTTTCCCGGCATCTTCGGTAGATTGGTCGCTTTCTACCCGTACGGGAACATTCGCCGACGAATCGTAAAGATCGCCCTCAACATAAGGAGCGTAGGCAAGGACAGTTACTGCCTGTGTGTTGTTTTGCCAAAGCATTTGCGTGTCAGATATCCATTCGGCACCGATTGCTGCACGGCTCATCCGGACATTCCGGTAACAGTGTGCTTCGCTTTTCGGGTTGTCTACGTTGATTCCGAACTCCATCAGGTTTCCGCTTTCGTTGAACGAGCGGGTGGACGGTGTGTCTACGGAGGCGTCTATGCGTATTACTCCGTCGGCAGGGAAATTGGGGTTGGTCGGCTTTTCTTCCTCAGAACAGCCTGCGAATGTCGCCATTAATAGCGATATCGCCAGAATTTTGTTTTTCATATGTCCAAAAAACGGTGTTTGTTGTCCGCCGATTCCCCTTAACGGACGGATTTGTCTATCGGGTTGCTGTACATAAATAAAAAAGAAAGGCGTGAGGAATCTGTACCAGTCGCTCGCTCCACTGTCTGAGGCCTTCGCATTGCCCATCGTAGTCAGAACGAGCAACGCAGAAGCCCACGCCGATATGTATAACAATACCCATCATGCCCTTCCTTGGGAGGAAGGGCATCCCCATGATAGTGTTGTATGAACATACCACGCAGACATCTACCGTTGCTTTGCTTTGGACTACGATTTAAAAGTTGCGAAGTTTCAAACAGTCAAAAGACAAAACGTAAGTAAACGTCTTTCTTTAATAAATATTTCCCCCCAACCTCTTCCTGACTTCAACAACTTGAAGCATCGGCGTGGGAAGTGTGACAAAGATACGGAAAAAAAACAATAGGTGCATGGAAATTGTTGTTTTTATTTGGATGTTTTCTTTCTAATGATTGTTGATTGGAGGAGGGGTTAGGAGAATCATCGCAGGATTAGTGTATCGCATTCGGAAGAGGTAGCTTTCTTGTCAACAAGATTTTTTATCTCACTTGGGTCTGATAATTGTAACACCAAAGTGAAATGAAAGAAAAATACGGGGGAAAGTTACTGGTGCTCAATGAAATGCTTACAGATGAGCAACAAAACGGTAATTCGTAGGGAGTGCCATAAAAAGAGACGTGCCGCAAGGGAGTTTTTCACCTTGCGACACGTCTCTTTTATTGGAGGGTAACTTGCTTTTAGATTCCTGCGAGTTCCAGTACCTTTTCGACTGCCGCATTCAATCCGTCGGTA
>CAQBGY010000267.1:453-5223 GCA_948759685.1 uncultured Eubacterium sp. | reverse complement strand
ATGTCATAATAAAATTTTCCATTATATGGATGTTTAGCTTTGTCAATATGCATTTTTTTAATGTAGCGGTAAAATGTGGCTTGTGGTATTTCTGATAATATGGGATTCTCACTGAGAAAATCGCGAATGTCAGTTAAAGAATAAATGAAGCCATTTTTAGCATGTATAGAGTCGATATATTCTTTGACGGAATTTTTAAACTGTTCATATATCTCTTTGTTAGTCAAAACAGGTTTCTTATCTTGATGTGTAATGTTCTTTGTTCCTTGTTCCATTTTAACACCCTCCACAATATTATTATCAATCTATTCTCAATTTATACCAAATAATTATACATTAAAATGCTTTAAAAATCAACAAAAAATGAAAATTTCTTATTTGATAAAAAATGTGATAAAGTAAAACAAATTCAAAAAATATAGAGTGTTTAAGGTAGTAAAATGCAAATAAAGTGAAAATGAGAACCTTTGACTTATAGAAAATGATTGGATATAATACGTTATATCACATCAGTACTGATAATGATAAAACTTCAGAAAGGAAAATCAGACCTGGCAATTCCGGGTTGCTAGGTCTGAGTATAAAAAATATGAAAGTCAAATTAAAAGTAGCTAACATAAGAGAAGGAAAATGGTATTATGGATTTATCACAAGACAATACCAAGTTGATTCAAAACTCAGAGTCTGCGTGGAACTGGATGAGGCCCCCGGCATAGAGTACATGAAAGTTGTTCCTATTGATGACAGTCCTAATTCCAAGTTTGCCAGTTTTGCCCGCAAATTGGATATTATAGACGAAAATGGAGTAATTGACACAGATGAGTTAGAAGGGATGGCGGTAAAAGCTATTCTGCGTCGCCTAAAGGACGGAAGTATTTTTATTCAAACATTATTGATTGATTATGATTATTACGAGGAAGAGGAAGATACAGATGAAGGAGAGGGCTGAATATTTGCCTGCTGTAATATCTGCCTGCACAATAGATAAGCAGAAGGGAACAGTAACTGTCTGCTTTCGGGAAGGAAAAGGGACTGCAGTCACGCAGTCCCTGACCTTCAAGGCAAATGGATATGACAGGGCGGCATGTGATTTTTTCAGTAACTTTCCTGTGTTCACCAGGGAAGGCTGTCTGGACTATGGATGTCTGGAAGGGAGCAGAGCATATCTGAACCTTATCGACAGAGGCAGTGGATGGGAGATTGTATCTGCTGATTATGATTATTCCTATTATGGTATCGAACAGGGGGAAGAAGAGCAGGCATATTTGGGGGAGGCAGTATATGGAGAGTGAAACAAGAAGAAACGATATTTCAATGGAGCAGATTATCAAAGAAGCAGAGCGGGAAGTAATGCTTCTGTGTTCCAACACAGGCAAGGCATATATCAAGGTCTCCAGGGAAAATGCGGCATCACAGCTCATACCGGTAGACAGTGAAACCTTTGAAGAATGGTTCCGTGCCTACTGCTATGATAAATATGGCAGGATATTGTCACCCGGCGGTCATGCCCAGGCACAGGCGCATATAAGGATGAAGGCAAGGCAGATGAAAAATCGTTCCAAGTTCTATAAAAGGATATATGAGAGACCGGACGCAATTTATTATGACCTGGGCAGAGAAGATGGAAAATATCTCAAGATAACTGCAGAGAACATAAAACTGGTGAAAAATTCCAGAATACTGTTCCACCACAGCGCCATCTTTGCGCCGCAGACAGAACCGGACTTTGAAAATGCAAGCCCCAAAGACGTAATGCGTTTTATCAAAAGACACTTTAATTTCAAGAGTGAATCCGACAGGATACTTTTCGCCGTATTTCTTGTGGGGTGCTTCTTTGGGGAGCGTTTTTCTAATCCTGTATTGGAGATTTACGGCCAGAAGGCCAGTGCAAAATCCACCTGCTTCAAAAGGATACAGGATTTGATAGACCCGCTTACAGTCAATCCCCTGTTTCCCATGTCTAGGAAGGAAAACGAGGTGGCAATGTGCCTGACGGAGGAATACATGGTATGCTTTGACAACATCAGCTATATTTCCCAGGACATAAGCGACCTGCTCTGCCGGAACTATACAAGGACAGTCCAGGTGAGAAGGAAGCTTTTTACAGACAATACGCAGTCCATTTCAGAACCCAACGCAATCGTCTGCATCAACAGTACAAGGCAGTGCATTATGAGGAGCGACCTGGCAGACAGGGCAATCTTTCTGGAACTGGAGAGGATAAAGCCGGAAGAAATGCTTGGCGATGAAGAACTGAAGAAAAAGTGGGAAAAAGACAGACCACTCTTTTTCGGTGCGCTGTGCCAGACCGTCAGGGGCGTATTGGGAGACGGGAATCCACCTGCAAAGCCGTCACCGGTAAGAATGGTTGATTTTTACGAAATGGCGGTCAAAGCAGGAAGACAGCTTGGGTATGCGGAAGAAAAGGTATATGAGGCATTCCGCCTGAACAGGAAGAAAATCAATGAATCTGTCGTCTCCGGGAATGTATTGCTTATGGCAATAGAGAATTTCATGGAAAGGGAAGAGAACAGGGATGGCATAAGATGCAGGGTATCAGATTTTTACAGAGATTTAAAGATTTATGCGATGGAAGAGTGCGGGATAAATGGAAGAAGCTTTCCAGGTGCGCCGGAGGTTATGACAAGGAAGATGTCAGAGGACAGGAGCAACCTGGAAGATACGGGCATCTTTTTTGTGGTAAAAAAGGGAAAGAACGCAAGTTATATTGAAATATGGAGACAGTAAAACGGATGTCGCGCCGGTGCAGCCGAGAAGCCGATTCCCTAAGGACAGAAAGGGAAAAAGGGAATTGCCGCCATCGGTGCCACAGGGAGGAACATGGGCAAAATGAATGAAGAGTGGTTAGAGACGGTTATGGGACTGATGGCTGCAATTATCACCGCTGTTTATTCAAATGAGGAAAGGGTGGAAAAAGAACAGGAAAGAGAATAAATTTGTTTTTGACAGAGAAACCCGGATAGTTGGATGGCATCTGCAGATGCTGTCCCCTATCTGGTGATTTTGAACTTATCCCTATGGAAAGATATATATCATAATTTTGAACCATCAAAGAAAGAGAGGCAGACTATATGAGCAAAGAGGAAAAAAGAAAACGAGTGGCTATTTACTGCCGTGTCAGCACCACAGAACAGGCGGAAGAGGGTTACAGTATCGGGGAGCAGGAACGCCTGATAAGGGAATACTGTACAAAACAGGATTATGAAGTCTATAAAGTTTTTTCTGATGCCGGAATCAGCGGAAAGGATATTGTACACAGGCCGGCCATACAGGAATTATTAAAGGATGCCACGGAAAAGAAGTTCGACATGGTGATGTCCTGGAAAATCAATCGGTTAAGCCGTAAACTGGAGGATGCCATCAAAATCGTGAACACATTGGACAGATATGGAATTTCCTACCAGTCCTATTCGGAACGGTTTGAATCCGATACACCGGCAGGAAAAATGCAGTTTCAGATGATGGCGCTTGTGGGAGAATTTGAACGCAATACCATTGCACAGAATGTAAAGATGGGGATGAAGGCCAAAGCCCGTGCAGGGGAATGGTGCGGCGGGGCAGCCCCTCTTGGATATCACTGGGTTCCCCTGGAAGGTACAGAAAATGCGGCAAGGAAGAAATCACGTTTGGAGATTGAGGAAACGGAAGCGGAGGCGGTACGGCTAATCTATGACCTGTATGCGTCGGGCAAGGGTTATAAAGCGATTGTCAATCATATCAATAAGTTGGGATATAAGAGTAAAAAGGGGAACGCTTTTTCCGTAGCACAGCTTCGGACGATACTTACCAACCCTGTCTATATTGGAAAGGTACGTTATGATGTCAGAAGGAACTGGAACGAGAAACGCCGCAGTAATATCAACCCGGAGCCTATCATAGCTGACGGAATTCACCAGGCAATCATAGAGGAAGAACAGTGGAACCAGGTACAGTTCTTAATCAGCCAGAAATCAGGGAAGCCTTCCCGTATCTATGACGGGGAATATCCTCTGACAGGGATACTGAAATGTCCGGAGTGCGGCGCAGGCATGGTCATATCCAGAGTATGCAACAAAAAAGTGGACGGGAGCAAAAGAAAACTTACTTATTACGCCTGCGGTAACTGGAAAAACAAGGGAACAGCGGTCTGTCACAGCAACATGATAAGGGTGGAAAAAGCGAACAGCGTTGTCTATCAGCGGATGGAAGAAATCCTGAATGATGACAAAGTATTCAATGAAGTCTATTCCAGAGTAAACCGGGAGCATAATATCCTGAAAAAGAATGCCTGTATGGAACAGACCCTGCAGGAGAAGGAGCGGCAAAAACTGGAAAACCGTATGAGCCGGAACCATGAAGCTTATGAAGACGGGTTGATTACTAAGGAAGAGTTTTTGACCCGGAAAAATCAACTGGAACAGCAGATGGAGCAGGTCAGGGAGCGTACAAACGAAAGCCGCCTTATTCTATTGGAGGAAGAGCGCAGGGAGATACCTAAAGAGGCTGTGAGGGCTATTTTGCAGAATTTCAGCCTGGCCTTATCTGGCGACATAGACCATACCATTCGAAAAAGACTTCTGCACCTGTTGATTAAGGAAATTACTGTAGACAGGGACAGGAACATAGATTCTATCAAAATAAAGCTTTCAGACGACCTGATAAGATTTTTACAGAACAACGGCGGCACACCTCCAGACGGTGCGCCGTCTGTTTTTATGTTCCGGGAATTTGGGATGAAGTAGATCGGAAGAGCGTCGTGTAGGGAAAGAG
>CAQBGY010000267.1:0-443 GCA_948759685.1 uncultured Eubacterium sp. | reverse complement strand
TGAAGTCACTGGAACTGGAATTTGTGATTTAGAGACTCCAGGATAATAAAAAAGTAGAGAGGATAAAAAGAGATGAAATATAATCTGAACCAGTATCTTGCAACAGAATATGAAAAGCTAAAAACAGAGACAGAGCAGAGGGAGTTTGTGGAGAAGATACGTTTTTTGATGATGGCAAAGGACAAAGACTTTACAGCTTACTACTCTAACCGCACCCTGGCAAAAGAAGAATTTTACTCAGTGGCAGATACGCTCTATGAGTTGAACAACCTGTGGATGCTGTCAGGATTTATCCGCCAAAACAGACAGGTCTTGTTCCAGGAGGTAGTAAACAGCATGAATGGTCTGAAAAGTCCGGATTTTACGGAAACCTGCAGGTTTGGAAAGGATACCATGCTGTCAAGAATGTTCCAGGTCATGGAAAACTTTCAGTTGAACGGCTA
>CAQBGY010000266.1 GCA_948759685.1 uncultured Eubacterium sp. | reverse complement strand
GGAAATGTTACAATAACCGTCGTGCCTTTTCCGACATGACTTTTTACATCAACTTTAGCATTATGGATTTTAGCGGCGTGTTTCACAATAGAAAGCCCAAGCCCGGTTCCCCCTACTGCCTTAGAATGGCTCTTATCAACACGATAGAAACGCTCAAAAATCCGCTCTTGATGTTCGGGTGCAATTCCTATCCCCGTGTCCTCCACTGATAAAACTACCATGCCGTTTTCATTCTGTATGTTCACCATTACTTTTCCGTTTTCATGGTTATACTTAATCGCATTGTCACAAAGATTATAAATCACACTGTATAAAAGCTGTGGTATGCCGTTAAGGGGAGCCGGAACGCCGGAAAGCTCCAATGCAACACATACGGTATCTGCCTGTGGCTCTAAGCTCTGTACCGCCTTTTCTGCCAATGTGTATAAGTCGATATTTTCCCTCTGCATATCGTCCGCATCTTCGTCAAGGTGCGAAAGACTGATAATGTCCTCTACAAGCCGTATCATACGTCCGGCTTCATCATAAATCTTTCCGGCAAAAGGTATTTTATCGTTCTCCTTTACCATATCGTTTTTCAAAAGCTCCGCATACCCGGAAATGGAGTGAAGCGGGGTTTTTAATTCATGGGACACATTAGCGGTAAATTCGCGCCGTATCTGTTCCGCTTTTTCTTTTTCTGTCACATTGAAAAAGAAAAGCGCGGCTCCTTTCACAATGTTTTCAGAAGTGATCGGGTCAGCGTCAATTTGATAGCTTTCTCCATGTAGCCGGATAATGTTTTCGCCCCGTTCTCCGTGCAAGGCTTTCGTAAGGATTTCCTGCAATTCAAGATTACGGCATAAGGACAGCATATCAGAACCGATACAGTCTGTGCCAGCGTCCAACAGTTTTCTTGCCGCAGGGTTTATACTGATAATTTTCCCTTTTTGATTTAGGAGAATCATGCCCTCATTCATGCTGCCGATAATCGTATTTAATTCATTCTCTTTTTGGAGAAGTTCGGCTTTCTGCCCCCGTAGCTGTTTTTGCTGGCTGTCAATACGCCGTAAAAAAGGGGAAAGCTCATCATAGCCCTCATTTGACAACGGATTATCAAGATCAATTTCATTTAATGGCTTTACTATTTTTTTTGAAACTTGAATAGCTAAAACAATGGAAAGAATCAGCGCGATCACAAATATAATGCAAATCGGCTGTGTCATACCTAAAAGGAGCATCAAAATAGAATTTTGAGATATGGAAAGCCGTAATACAGTGCCATCATCAAGTTTCTGCGCGGAATAAAACGAACGCTCCATCAAAGTAGCAGAATACCGTTTACTTTCACCATAGCCCGAAGAAAGGGCTTCCCGCACTTCTTCCCGCTCTAAATGATTTTCCATTTCCGCAGTATCAGACGCACTATCAAAAATAACATTTCCCTCTGTATCAATCCATGATATACGATAATTTTTCACTTTCAAATCATGGAAATAATCAATGCCCTCATTTGTAACGCCCTGTGCGGCAAGGGTTGTCTGCATTTTTAGCTGTGCCTGTTCAACATTTGAAAAGTATTCATACAGAACACCCATGAACAGGACAACAGACGCAAGAAAAACAGTCAATGCGACAAGGCAGATTGAACGAAAAATTCGTTTCGTCATACTTCCCCCTCCATTCGATACCCAACTCCCCGTACCGTTTCAATATAGCTCCCACATTCGCCTAATTTTGTTCGGAGTGTTCCAATGTGAACATCTACGGTTCGGGTTTCTCCTATGTAGTCAATGCCCCATATCATTTCAAGAAGCTGATCGCGTGTAAACACCCGTCCGGGGTTTTCCATAAAAGTATGGAGCAGCTTATGTTCTTTCAGTGTCAACTGAACCCGTTCGTTGTTTACAAGTACAATATATGTTTCCAAATTCAATTCTAAATTACCAATTTTTAGCTTTTTAGTTTCTTCTTTCGGACTTGTACGGCGCAATACCGCTTTCACACGGGAAATCATTTCCATCATGCCAAACGGCTTTGCAAGGTAATCATCAGCTCCCAAGTCAAGCCCGGTTACTTTGTCGTATTCGGTTCCTTTGGCTGTCGCCATAATAACAGGAATATCCTCTGTCGTCCCCTGCATACGCAGCTTTTTCAATATGGAAATGCCATCTTCGCCGGGAAGCATTATATCAAGCATAATAAGCTGGGGTTTTTCTGTCTGCAAAGCGTCAAAAAGGGTGTCCGCGCCGTCAAAACCTTTTGCTTCAAATCCGGCAGAATTTAATGTGTATATCATCAGATCACGGATAGAGCTGTCGTCCTCAACACAATAAATCATGTAAATCTGCTCCTTTCTTTCCTGTGGCAATATTCCGAACTCAATCATACCATATTACCTATATTTCATCAATGGCGGTATGTTCACCCCTCTTTGTTCCCTGTGATTGAGAACAGAACCCATTTTGCAATATTGACCGCATGATCTCCGATACGTTCAAAATATTTTGCAATCATTAACAGGTCTATGGCATACTCACCGTCTGTTTCGGGCTTGCTGAAAAGTTCAATCAGCATTTTCTTCACCTTATCGAAAAAGGAATCCACCACATCATCATAATCTATCACGGCTTTCGCCATCTGCATATCCTTTTTCACAAAAGCGTCAATACTGTCCGTTACCATTTTAATGACAGCAACCGACATATCATGGATAACTTGTGTGTCGTCGGTGGCGTGGATATTGGCTAATGTGATAATTTCCGCTATGTCTGCGGATTGATCTCCGATTCTTGCCATATCTGTCACCATTTTCAGCGCGGACGATACAACCCTCAAATCTTTTGCCACGGGCTGCTGCTGTAAGAGCAGCTTTAGACACATAGTTTCAATTTCGCGCTCCTTGTGGTCTATCTGAACAGAGAGATCGGGAACAGCCTTTGCAAGCGCGGGATTCCCCTCTGTCAGAGCTTTTGCGGACATAGCAATCGCATTTTCACAAAAAGCCCCCATTGTAATCAACTCTTTATTTAATAAATCTAACTGTTCATCAAATTTTAGGCGCATTATCCAAACCTCCCCGTAATATAATCCTCTGTCCGCTTGTCCTGCGGCATGGAGAATAATTTTTCTGTTTCTCCAAACTCCACCATTTCCCCAAGCAGGAAAAACGCTGTCCTGTCGGAAATTCGGAGTGCTTGCTGCATATTATGTGTCACAATGACAATGGTATAGTCCTTTTTTAATTCTGCGGCAAGTTCCTCTACCTTTGCCGTAGAAATAGGGTCAAGTGCGCTGGTCGGTTCGTCCATCAACAAAACTTCCGGCTCCACTGCCAAAGCGCGGGCAATGCAAAGACGCTGCTGTTGACCGCCCGACATACCAAGCGCAGATTTTTTCAGCCTGTCTTTTACCTCGTCCCAAATTGCCGCCCCTTTTAAGGAACGCTCTACAATTTCGTCCAGCGCAGCTTTAGAACGGATACCATGCGTCCTTGCTCCAAAGGCAACATTGTCATAAATGCTCATAGGGAACGGATTCGGTTTTTGAAATACCATTCCCACACGTTTACGCAGTAGGTTAATATCCATATTTCCATAAATATCTTCACCGTCTAAACGGATAGTCCCTTTGATGTGGCAGCCCTCCACCAAGTCATTCATTCGGTTCAATGTTTTTAATAATGTCGATTTACCGCAGCCCGACGGTCCGATCAGCGCGGTAATTTCGTGTTCCTTAAACGCCACATTTATTTTTTTCAAGGCTTGAAATTTTCCGTAGAATAAATCCAAATCCTCAACCACGATTTTATCCATCTGTGTTTTTACCTCCTATCTTTTTTGCCACAAACCCAGAAAGTGCATTTATCAGAATGACAACAACCAATAATACAACCGCAGTTGCGTAAGTCTGCTTGATATACAGTCCCTCACCCGAAATAGAATACATATGGACGGATAAAGTTCTTGCCGACGAAAAAATACTTGTTGCTATTTCTGCAACGGTTCCGGAAGTAAAGATCAGTGCCGCCGATTCCCCGACGATACGCCCGATTCCAAGAATAACGCCGGACAAGATACCCGGAACGGCGCAGGGCAGGACAATAGAGAATACGGTTCGTAGCTTTCCGGCTCCAAGCCCGAAGCTGCCCTCGCGGTAACTGTCGGGAACGCTTCGCAAGGCTTCTTCTGTTGTCCGCATAATAAGCGGCAAAATCATAATGCTTAATGTCAAAGCCCCGGACAGCAAAGACAACCCCAGCCCAAGATATTTCACGAAGAAAAGGGAACCGAACAGCCCATAAACGATTGACGGAATCCCGGACAATGTTTCAGCGGTAATACCTACGATATGAACCAGCTTATTTCCCCGTCTTGCGTATTCTGTCAGATAAATTGCAGCACCAATTCCTACGGGAACCGCAAACAGCAGGGAAAGCAGCATAATGAACAGTGTATTGATAAGTGCTGGAAGCAGGGACACATTTTCTGTTGTATATTTGCTGTCAAATAAATCCAGCGTTAAATTTGGAATCCCTTTTATCAATATGTATGCAATAATAAAAATAAGCGCAAGCATTGTAATCAATGCTGCAAGGCATACAGAAAGAAAGAGAACAAAAGATTTAGGGTCGCGTCTGTATGCGCACCATTTCCGTTTCAATTTTCCAACCATTTATTTCACCCTCCTTTTGAACAGGGAGAGGGACAGATTGATAATGAGAATGAAAACAAACAGGACAACAGCCGTACCAATTAACGCTTCACGGTGTAAATCCGTAGAATATCCCATTTCCAATACAATGTTTGTGGTCAGTGTCCGAACGCCGGAAAGCATACTGTCCGGGATAACCGCTTGATTTCCGGCAACCATCATAACCGCCATTGTTTCACCGACTGCCCGCCCAATCCCTAATACAACCCCTGCAAAAATACCGCTCTTTGCTGCGGGAAGAACCGTAAAAAATACACTTCTTTCATGGGAAGCTCCAAGAGCAAGCCCTCCCTCATAGTAACTTTCCGGGACAGCCCGGATTGAAGTTTCCGAAACGCTGATAATGGTAGGTAAAATCATCAGCCCCAGCAGGACAGAAGCAGTAAGTACACTCATACCGCGCCCGCCAAAGGCTTCCCGAATAAAAGGCACTAAGACTACCAATCCAAAAAAACCGTACACAACCGACGGAATCCCCGCCATTAGATTAACAGCAGCTTTCAAAGGCGCATAGATACTTCTCGGAGCAAA
>CAQBGY010000265.1 GCA_948759685.1 uncultured Eubacterium sp. | reverse complement strand
GTGACTGGAGTTCGGACGTGTGCTCTTCCGATCTCTCTCTCTCTCAACTACAGGTCTGTAATCTGCATAATATAAAGAAACGATTTCAATATTCTCTCTTTTTATATACTGCCAGATATCTTTTTCTGTCCAATTGGATATTGGAAAAACACGAATACTTTCCCCTTTAAAAATCTTTGTATTATACAATTTCCACATTTCAGGTCTTTGATTTTTAGGATCCCATGCATGTTCTTTATTTCTAAAAGAAAAGATTCTTTCTTTTGCTCTGGATTTTTCTTCGTCTCTTCTTCCCCCGCCAAATGCTGCAGTAAATCCATATTTATCTAAAGCATTTTTTAATGCCTGTGTTTTCATAATATCTGTATAAGCAGCTCCATGTTCAAAAGGATTAATTCCTTGTCTGATTCCCTCTTCATTAGAATAAGAAATTATTTCTATTCCATATTTTTCAGAAATTTTATCTCTAAATTCAATCATCTCTTTGAATTTCCATGTTGTGTCAATGTGTAAAAATGGAAATGGCGGCTTTTCAGGATAAAACGCTTTCATAGCGAGATGAAGCATTACCGAACTATCCTTACCAATCGAATACAGCATTACCGGATTTTCACACTCTGCAGCAACCTCTCTGATTATATATATTGCTTCTGCTTCCAAAGCATCTAAATGTGACAACATTTTTGCTTTTCCTCCCTTTTCTAATAATTGCAAAATTTGTTAAATTTTATCAACGAATTGTTATAATAAAATGATATAACATTTATAACTTATTTATTTTTTAACAAAAATACTGCACCAGGATTTGTTATATAAATCCCAGTGCAGTATTTTGTTATAACATAAACTTTCATTACCTGAATTTTAAATTAAATTATTGTGAAGCCTACATTTTTGCAATATCTTGTATTAAACTATTCATCTCTTTTTTTGACTGTACTGTTCTGGCTGTTTCTACAACCTGTTTTTTCTCTGAATCTGTAAGATTTGAAAAATGTTCCATTGCTTCCTCATTTTTAGCCAGGCCAAACCCTAATCCCAGAGGCATCTCATTTTTCTTTTTCTTATCTTTTTTACTTTGTTCCATAATAAAACCTCCCACAAATGTAATAAACTTTAATTACAGTTTTGACATTTTGTGGGAGATTATTCTATCTGAAAAAATTTATTCTTTTATTTAATTTTTAATGTTCTCAGATAATCTTTCTGTTCCTGCGTAATTCTTCTGCTTTCAATAGCCTTCTGGATTGCTTTATTGTGTGTCCATTTATCTAATTCCTTATTTTCAATAAAAGGCAATATTAAATCATACTGCTTTGCCAATGCTGTGGCAAAATACCATGCAATCATCATATTCACATAGTATTCATCAGATTTCACTTTGGCTACCATTTCAGGATATATCACATGAAATGCATCATCTAAAAAATATTTCATCAGCATTTCAATTGCAAACCGGATAGTATATGTATCATCAGACTTTATCCATACCTTTACTTTTTCTAAAAGTTTCGGCAAATTCTTTTTAAATACTTTTGGTGCCATCATATCACAAGTAGCCCAATTGTCCACATATGGTAAAAAACGTTCTACTTCTGCAATACACTCATCATAATCTTTTATCTGCTCCAAGATAAAACCATGCAGATTATTTTCTTCATAATACTTGTGAGGAATCATCTTGATAAACTCTTTTGCTTCATCTGTCTTAGCAAAATCTTTTGCAAATTTTCGAAGTTGTGGCGTTCTTACTCCAATAACCAGTTCTTCATTCACATTTGGAATCAGCTTTGCATGAAATCTTTTGTAGTCTAAATCCTGCATGGAAAAAAGTGATTCCACCACTTTATTTTCAATATTGCTCATATTATCTCCTATATATTTTCTATCTGCCAGTCTATCGGTTCTACACCATTTGCTTTCAAAAACTCATTTGCTTTACTAAAATGTTTACATCCAAAGAATCCTCTATAAGCTGATAACGGGCTAGGATGCGGTGCCTCTAAAATCAAATGTTTCGGATTCGTAAGCATGGACTTTTTCCTTCTTGCAGGACTTCCCCACAGAAAATATACAATCGGCCTGTCCTGTGCGTTCACTGCCTGAATTACTGCATCCGTAAACTGCTCCCACCCATGTCCCTGGTGGGAATTTGCCTGATGTGCCCGGACAGTAAGTACTGTGTTTAGCAGCAATACACCCTGATCTGCCCACTTTTTTAAATAACCGTTATTTGGTATATCGCATCCCAAATCATCATGTAATTCCTGATAAATATTCACGAGAGAAGGTGGTGTATCATTTCCGGGCAAAACAGAAAAAGATAAGCCATGTGCCTGATTTACATTATGATATGGGTCCTGCCCTAACAATAACACTTTTACATCTTTTAAAGGTGTAAAATGAAAAGCATTAAATATATCATCTGCCGGTGGATAGATTACGGTCCTGCTGTATTCCTCCCGTACAAAGTTATACAAATCCCTATAATACGGCTTTCTAAATTCCACATTTAATGGTTCTACCCAGTCATTGTCAATCATTCCCATAATCTTCCTCCTAAAAACGTTTCTTATATAATTTCTTCAATAAAGTTTCTATCATTAAACACTTTTAATGCATTTGGTATCAACTCAATCTCAAAATGTTTTGAACACAAGAATTCTCCATCTACATTAAATGTACAAAGTTCCTCTGAGTCTACTGTAATTTTTTTCTCTGAATATCTTTTCACATAAATCGAATCTTCATGTCTCGCCTTGAGCAGCTTCAATAAAACCGGTATCATTTTCGGCTTCGGCATCTTTTCCACAAAATAAATGTCTAACATTCCATCATCTAGCAACGCATGCGGTGCAATACGGAATCCACCGCCATAATACTGACCATTTCCAATAGCTAATATCGTACACTCATTCTCTACCTGCGTCTCTCCCATGGTGATTTTTAATTTTTTAAACTGATATTTAAAATATGTATAAACCAGACTTGCATTGTATCTCTGGCTTACCGGAATCCATTTTCTATGTCTCACATGTTTTAAGTTTTCTGCCACATCGGCATCTAACCCTAAACATGCAACATTTACGAAGAACCGATGATTAATCCGTCCTACATCAGTTGTAACAATTCCTGTAGTATGCTTTTTTAAAGTCTTTTCAAAATCATTTCCACTGCCTGTCGGGATATTTCCTAACACTTTATGTTCTGATTCCATAACTCCGTTCAGCACATCATTTAATGTTCCATCCCCTCCCACGGAAAAAACAACGCACTCTTCATCGGGAATTTTATTCGCAAGTGATTTGGCGTCACCCTCTTTTTGCGTATACATTATCTCATATGGTATTTCTCTTTTTAAACAAGCCGTCCTGATATTTTTTTCTATTTTCCCTTTATCCATTCTTCCGCTGTCAGGGTTCAAAATAAAATAATATTTCATAACTTTTCTCTCGTTTTCTTATGTTAGATCCTTACCGCTACTCCTTTTTCGTCCAGATATTGTTTCAAATCCATAATTTCTAACTCTTTATAATGGAATAAAGATGCTGCCAGAGCTGCATCTGCCTTTCCCTCTGTAAGTGCATCATAAAAATGCTCCCTGCTTCCCGCACCGCCTGATGCAATTACAGGAATTGAGACATTCTCCGCAATCGTTCTAGTCAATTCCAAATCATATCCCTGCTTCACACCATCACAGTCCATACTCGTAAGAAGTATTTCTCCTGCCCCAAGCCTGTTTGCTTTCATTGCCCATTCCACGGCATCAATTCCCATATCTACACGTCCGCCGTTTTTATAAATATTCCATCCACTGCCGTCTGCTCTTCTTTTCGCATCAATCGCTACAACCACACACTGGCTCCCAAACTTATCTGCTGCTTCGCTGATTAAATTCGGATTCATGATTGCCGAAGAATTAATGCTAATCTTGTCAGCACCTTCACGTAATAATGCCTTAAAATCATCTACAGTACGGATTCCACCGCCAACTGTAAATGGAATAAAAACCTGTTCAGCTACCTTTCTCACTAAATCTACTACTGTTGCCCTATGGTCTGATGATGCAGTAATATCTAAAAAAACAAGTTCGTCTGCACCTGCTTTATTATATGCCTTTGCGACCTCTACCGGGTCGCCTGCGTCTCTCAAATTCACAAAATTAGTTCCTTTTACAACTCTGTTGTTATTTATATCCAAGCACGGAATAATTCTTTTCGTATGCATTTATTTCTCCAATCTCTACATAATCCAATCATATAAACATCTTTATTACTTATTAGATTCCAGCAAAATTTTTTAATATCTTAAGTCCTACATCTCCACTCTTCTCCGGGTGAAACTGACATGCAAATACATTATCCTTTTCAACAGATGCATGAATATCTGCCACATAATCTGTTTTTGCCTTTACGATCTGTTCTTCCCTTGCCTTTAAGTAATAAGAATGAACAAAATAAACATAAGACTGCTCATCAATCCCCTCAAACAGTCTTCCGTTATTTACCAGCTCTAATGAATTCCATCCAATATGTGGAATCTTAAAACCCGGCTTATCCGGAATTTTTACAATCTCTCCCGGTAATATTCCAAGTCCCTTCATTCCTGTTGTCTCGTCACTGCTTTCAAACAACAGCTGAAGCCCAAGACAAATCCCTAGAAACGGTGTCTTATTATCTACTACATCATAAATAGTGTTTACAAGATGATAATCTTTTAATTTCGTCATGGCGTCTCCAAATGAGCCCACTCCCGGAAGCACCACCTTATCTGCTGAAAGTATCTCATCTCTGTCTCTGGACAAAATTGTTTCCTCACCTAAAAACTGAAATGCTTTCTCCACACTCTTTATATTTCCTGCATCATAATCTATTATTGCAATCATTCACTCTGCCTTTCTTCTAAGTTATTGCAGTCTAACTCAAACCAAAACTCTACTCCATTCTCTTTGTTGATTACTCCATACGACTTATTATGTCTGTCCATAATCGCCTTTACAATAGAAAGTCCAATACCATTTCCACCATAAGCTCTGGTTCGTGCTTTATCTACTTTGTAGAATTTAATCCAGATATTTTCCAAATCCTGCTCGGGTATATTTTTTCCTGTGTTAAAAACTGCTACTCTTACTATACCATTTTTTCTGATAATTTCTACTTTAATTATTTTATTTTCATCAACATGATTCAGCGCGTTACTTAAATAATTCAGATCGGAAGAGCGT
>CAQBGY010000264.1:2261-5234 GCA_948759685.1 uncultured Eubacterium sp. | reverse complement strand
GGGCAAAATGCAAAAAAGTGGCTGAAGCGTTTTCGGAGCTGTACGAAATGGCGGACATTGTGGAAAAATCTAAAAGTTGGGATTTTTCCACATACCTACTTTTGAGAAATCCAAACTTTCTCCTGTAAATCCTTTATTCAAGGCATTCTCTGATGGAGAAGTTTGGATTTTGCTTTGAATTGCCCCTGTTAAAAATGGAAATAAATTGGTTGAAACAGAGATAAATAGCAGTGTTCTATTCATTTTATCAAAATTGGAGCATTACATTTGCTAACACTTGAAAGTATTCGTCTAACCGCATATAATCATACTGTTAGAATATGAAAAACTGACTAAATTGCATGATGTTTTTTGTTTAAACACAGAAAAATATATTGTAGTCGTGAGGCTTCTGTGACATTTAGATGGTATTCTTATGCGGAAGGGAGTGCGAATATATGAGATTACTGATAATTGAGGATGACAAACTTTTAAACAGTACGCTTGTATTTAATCTGTCATCTTTCGGATATATGATTGATTCTGCAATGACAAAGCAGGAGGCAGAGAATTTTTACAAAAAGCAGGATTATGATTTGATTGTCCTTGATATTAACCTGCCAGATGGCAATGGGTTTGATTTATGTGTGGAAATTAAGGAACGCCGTCCTGATACGGCGGTTATTTTTTTAACGGCGAATGATATGGAAAGTGATATGCTAAAGGGTTTTGAACTTGGAGCAGATGATTATGTGGCTAAACCTTTCCCAATCAGTGTATTCCGCAAAAAAGTTGCCGTCGTTTTGGAGCGTATCAAGAAGCAAATATTTCTTGAAATGTCACAGGACTATGACATTTCAAGGGTGAAAAACCAGCGGTCTGTGACATTTCTGTGAGAATTGGCTGTTAGACTGTCGGTATCACAGAAAGGATGGTGTTATCATGAGCATTTTGCAAACAACTGACCTCAAAAAATACTATGGCGTGGAACCGAACATCACAAAAGCGCTGGACAGCGTGACTTTCTCTATTGAGCAAGGGGAATTTGTCGCCATTGTCGGAACCTCTGGCAGTGGCAAGTCTACCTTGCTGAACATGATGGGCGGTCTGGATGTACCCACCTCCGGTAGCGTTCAGATCAAGGGAAAAGAGCTGGCCGAACTGAATGACGAGCAGCTAACCATTTTCCGCAGGCGCAACATCGGCTTTGTTTTTCAGAATTATAACCTTGTTCCTGTCCTGAATATCTATGAAAATATTATCTTGCCTGTGGAGCTGGACGGCGATATGGTAGACAAAAAATTCATGGATGAAGTAGTGCGCTTGCTGGTCTTGGGAGATAAACTGAACAGTATGCCGGGCAACCTGTCCGGGGGACAGCAGCAGCGTGTCGCTATCGCCCGCGCCCTCGTTTCCAAGCCTGCTATCGTCTTGGCTGACGAGCCAACCGGCAATCTGGATAGTCGGACAAGCAGCGATGTGTTGGGGCTTTTGAAAGTTACCAGCAATAAATTCCATCAAACCTTGGTGATGATTACACACAACAACGAAATCGCCCAGCTTGCCGACCGTATTATCCGCATCGAGGATGGCAGGATTTCTGAGTAAAGGGGTGCTGATGATGAATGATATTTTGTTTGGAAACAACAATAGAGCCATCATTAAAAGGCTGGCACGACGCAACTTCTATCGCGAACGGCAGCGGAATTTGTTTGCCATTATTGCTTTGGCTTTAACTTCGTTTATGATAGCCACAACGTTCAGCATCGGTTTTAGCTACTTTGAAACCTACCAAATGCAGCAAATTCGTTTAATGGGCACTACCGCAAATGTCGGGATTACAAATGTAACAGAAGATCAGTTGATTGAGATTGAAAAATCAAGCCTTGTCCTTGATGTGGGTATACAGCAGCGTTTAGGCAGCGTTGATACAGAACAACTGCAAAACGCAAGATTAGGTATAGTATGGATAAATGATACAGAGTGGGAGGCCCACCGTCTGCCTGCCATATCAGGCGTTGTAGGGAATTATCCTTCAAGTAAAAACGAAGTTATGCTGCCTACATGGGCGCTTGGACAGATGGGCATTTCTGATCCAAAAATAGGGATGGAAATTGTCTTATCGTACCAAATTGGCAATAGCTATGATTATATCACTGATACTTTTTTGCTGTCGGGGTATTATACAGACTACATTTCAACGCGCACAAATAATCGTGGTTATATCTATGTTTCAGCCACTTTTAAGGATGGCATAAATGTATCACTGGATAATAGCGTTACTGCTATGATCCGTTTCCAAGGTAATGATGATGTTGACAAAAACTGCGAAGGATTACAGCGCAAGATTGACTTTACAGAAAAGCAAGCATTTGAAATTGTACCATTAGGGCAAGTAAATGGTGGGTCTATTGTTTTAGCTGTGATAGTTTTAGCAGTTTTTATATCCTTTAGCGGCTATCTGCTGATTTATAATATTCTCTATATCTCTGTCGTAAAGGATGTACAATTCTATGGTTGCCTTAAAACGATTGGAACGACCAAAAGGCAAATCAAGAGAATAATTTATAAGCAGGTAATCAAAATCTCTTGTATTGGTATTCCGATTGGCTTGTTACTCGGCGCAGTTGTTTCTTTTGGTGTCGTTCCCTATTTTCTGAATATGATGTATTCGACAAATTCTGATGTGGGAACAAAAGTATCTTTTTCGCCGTTTATTTTCATAGGAGCGGTCATATTTACATTCATAACAGTTATGATTGCAAGCATGAAGCCTGCCCAAATTGCCGGGAGCGTTTCACCAATAGCAGCACTCCGATATACAGCAGCCAACACAAAGAACAGCGACAGGAATTGTGGAAAAATGAAGTTGTCCAGAATGGCATGGAACAATGTATTTCGGAATGTTAAGAGTACAACTCTCGTTTTTGCATCACTATTTTGCGGACTTTCCCTGTTCATGGTCGTCACAGGGCTATTGTATGGTTTAAGCCC
>CAQBGY010000264.1:0-2251 GCA_948759685.1 uncultured Eubacterium sp. | reverse complement strand
CAGCCAATGGGGAGTAAGTGATTTTGCTATCACATACAGTATCCACGAAAATGAAGATTTAATTTCCTGTGAAATGGTTTCAGAGATCAGCCAGCTTGACGGCATTGAGAATTTGCGGTTGACCTATGCGCCTTATCCTCAAGTAACAGCAGATGTTGTATACGACGATGCTGTGTTTCACGAGTTTCTCATGTCATTAGACGGAATGAGCAGCATTGATTTTTCTGATCCGGCAAAATTAGAAACCTATCAGCAAAACTTCTTCAGTGGGGTCTTTGGAATTGACAGCGCATATTTAGAGGAAATCAATAAAACCTTAAACTTGCCTATTGACACGTCTGCCTTTGAACAAGGGAATGTTGTGCTACTGTCCAAAACAGTAGAAGGTCTTATTCAACCGGGGCAGGAAATAACAATCCAGACGCAGAACGGACAACATTCCTTTATTGTAGCGAACGGTTTTTTGAATGACGGCTTTCGAGCAGGTGGTAGCCAAGATCGCGGAACGGCTCCTGATTTGTATATTAGTCAAGCAGCGTTGCAAGAACTTTTCCCGCAGTATAGAGTATTCCGGGTTGCCTTTGATACGGATGGGCAACGGGACGAAAATATACTGCAAGAGTTAAAGCTAATTACCGCATCACGCTCTAATATTGATGTTATATCCCGATATGAACGGCGAGAAGAAATGCAGGATTATCTCATTACAGCAAAAGTTTTAGGAACAGGGCTTTCCGTAATTTTGTTGCTGGTTGGAGTGATGAATTTTGTTAATATAATGGTTGTCAATGTGAACACACGGCGCTATGAATTGGCTATTCTTGAAAGTGTTGGAATGACAAAGCGGCAAATCAAGCGAATGTTATCTATGGAGGGGTGTTGCTATTGGGGTGTTTCTATTTTCCTTGTGGCGACCGTTGGAACGGCTATCTATATTATGCTGTTTATGATATTTAGCCAAGTGGCTTCTTACGCTGTTTTTTCCTATCCAGTTATCCCGCTGGCGCTGGTGGCTGGACTGGTGTTGTTTATCTGCTTTATGGTGCCGAGATGGACATACAAAGCTGATATTCAGCATCCGCTTATGGAGCGGTTAAAATGACATAGTATTCTGCCAAATGTACTAAATAACTATGCAACATAGGCTATCAACAGGAGGGGAATGATATGACTAAAAATTTTCAAGAATTATTGCGGTTATTATGCTGGTGATTGCAGTAATTTTTATCGGCATTGCTTTGAACAATTCGCAAGCAAGTTTTCCATGGAGCAACACGATTACCTATACTAATGTCGGAGTGAAAGCAGCGGAGGATAACAGCCACGTTATACCATTATACTATGCGCTGATTTGGAACTGGACGAGTGGGTGCAGCCATACATATATTGACAATTATTAGATTTTTGATTAAGGAAATACAGCGTTAGGGCAGTTATAAACCTATTGGACATAGGTTTGTAGCTGCCTTTTTTGCGTTTTGGAGGATTGTATGAATGTATTTGAAGCAGTGAGGGAGAACGGGATAATCGTAAGGCAGGCGGCGGAGCATTGCGGGATAAAGATAAACCGAAGCGGTATGGCAGTCTGATCGTTCCACAAGGACAAAAACCCAAGCATGAAGATAGACAGGCGGTATTACTGTTTCGGATGCGGGGAAAAGGGCGATGCCATTGATTTTGTGGCAAAGTTTTATGGTCTTGGGAAGAAAGAAGCGGCATTGCAGATTGCGTCGGATTTCGGTATCAGTTTTGACGATAACAGGGGCAGGAAACCGCCGCCCAAACGGAAACGGAAGTTATCGCCGGAGCAGAGGTTTGAGAGGGCGGAAAAGAAATGTTTCCGTGTGCTTTCCGATTACCTGTGCTGTTTAAGGCAGTGGAAAGAACAGTATGCGCCGCAGGAGCCGGATGGGGAATGGAACCCGTTATTCTGTGAAGCATTGGAAAAGAAAGACTATATTGAGTATCTGCTTGATGTGTTATTGTACGCTCCGCTATCGGAGCGTGTGCAGTTAGTAGCGGATTATGGAGAGGAAGTGTTGAAAATTGAAAGAAGACTGGAACAGTGTGCCGCCAGAGCAGAAGGCGGCGCTGGAAAAGACAATGGAGAAAATGGAGCAGGCATCACAGCCGGAAACATGGTTTGACGGGAACAAAGTCAATGACGTGCTTTTCTGTGAGGATTTCCTCGCAGGGCACCCTATGAAGTGCATACACGGCACTTTTTTTGACATAAACGGGGCAGTCGGTG
>CAQBGY010000263.1 GCA_948759685.1 uncultured Eubacterium sp. | reverse complement strand
ATTTGAATCCTGATAATGGGGCGGCAGAACAGGTCGCCCCTGCCACTTCCAACGTTTTAAATGATGATACGAGGATTGTAGTAGAAGCACGTGTTCCTGCTGTATATTATACTTGTCCAGTTACATTTGAAACTTTTTCTTGGTTGGAAGTCGGTGATACACAGGAAATGACTTTTAAGCAGCTTCGTATTATGAATACAAAGCATCCACGTTATTTCACTGAAAAGTGGCTTCTGCCTAATGATGAAACTGTTATGAAGAAGTTACACTTGGATAAGATTTATGCGACAAAGGTAAGCCGTTCTGATATGAAGCGGTTCTGCGGAGATAACATTAAAGATGTTGATGAATTGCTTTCTGGACTGGATTCCAATGCTAAGACAGAATTGACACCTAAGATTGTCAAATATGTTAAAGACGGTAAGATCGCTAATGTAAAAATGATTCGGCTGCTTGAGAAGAAGTTGGGCATTGAATTGATGGATTTAGTGTAAGGAGGTGATTCCTTATGGGTACGCCTTACACCGAACTTTATGAAAGTGTTTTATCTAAAATAAAAGATTATGACTTTTTGAATCTGGAAGAATCTGAAATTTATGAGGTTCTTTCAGATTATTTACGTCCTGCGGTTGCGGCCTTTAGAGGTTGCAGACAAGATTTATCACAAAGGAACAAGGTCAAGTTTAAGTGCAAGTTGACAGATACAGAAATTGAAATTTTATCGAATTATATGGTAATCAATTATCTGGATAGCAATTATATTCGTGTTCCACTTATGCTCAAGCAAACACTTTCAAGTAAAGATTTCAATGCGTTTTCACCAGCAAACCATTTAGGTAAAGTAATGGAAGTACGTGAGAAATATAGAAAAGACAATGAGACTTTATTATCACGGTATCGCTGGATTAAACGAGAAGATTAGGAGGTGATTGTTTGTGGGAGGTTATCAAAATTTTCTTCGTAGAATGAATGCTGGAGGAAATACAATGCGAAATGAGCAGATTGAAAATGCTTTGCATTTAGTTCGACAAACTTTTGCAGATGATCCTTCCTATATTCCTGATGGTGTAACCGTATGGAATTCAGAACGAATTATTCATCCCCGTATCTATACGCAGCGGTATCGTTCTACTTCGCCAGCACAGGCAAATATTCAGACATTAATTCATGAGCCTATTTATATGGGTGATGTGATTCCTTGGCCTAAACATGGATACTGGTTGTGTGTGAATGCCAATAACTTACATGGCATTCAATGGGAAGGAACTTTGTCGTTCTGCAATTATAAGGTAAAATTCTTTTCGCCATTGACTAAAGAAATTGTGGAGTATCCGATTAGTGTTATCAACTCAACGCAGTACGGTAGCGGTGAAACAGATAGATATGATGAGAAATTACATATGACTATCGGCACATCGCAAATGATTGTGTATATCACATTTGATGAGCATACTCGCTTAATTGATGGTGGTTTTCGCTTCTTGTTGGATAGGAATATAGAAAGACCAACAGCGTTTGAAGTGAAGCAAGCAGATACAATTAGCTATTCGGATGCTGGAGAAAGAGGGTATATCCATTTGACTGTTGCAGAGGATCAGTATGATCCAAAGCGTGATAACAAAGAATTGATGATTGCTGATTATACTTTTGATCCTGTGGGAACAGGTGCAGAACTGAAAGAAAAACCTGATATGTGGATATGAGGTGATTGAATGGCTTTATTACATGAATTGAAAGAGTTTCGCAGTAAGATTAACCAAAAACTTTGCAGCGATCAGAAAATTGTTGATTTGATTAATGATAAGCCAAATTCACCAATTCCAGATCGAGATTTGATGTATAAACGAATTTACCCGTATGCCTATACGCCAGAGGCCGTAAAGGATACGGGTACTTTTATTTGTCATCGTATTTATGTGCCTGATGTAATGAATAAGACGTTTAAGAAAATGTCGATTGTCTTTTATGTGTTTGTTCATCAAGATAATATTCGTACAAGTGATGGGTTGCGATATGATTTAATTGCAGAGCGAATTGAAGAAATGTTTAACGGAACAATGGAGTTTGGTGTTGGTAGGATGCGATTGGTCGAAATAAATGATATTAGTCCTGCTCCTAAATTTCATGGAATTTCGTTAGAATACTCTGTTTCTGAATTCAATCGTCCTACTATCAATGGCGATCCGAGGGCTGGTGCTGAAACATGATCCAGAAACCAAATTTACTTAAAGTTAGAAATTACAAGGTAAATGATAAAATTTCGGTTCATGTTCCAACCGTAGATGAGATTTTTGATTTTGGCGATCAGAAGTATTATAGCATTGTTCAAACTCTTGTAGCCACGCCATTTGATTTAATGGTCGAACTTGATGATATTGGGATTGACTATGAAACAATTACAGATTACCAGTTGTTCATTTTGATGATGGAGTCCATTGCAGTAAACGAAGATGATACATCTATATTATTTGGAGATTTGAATTTAAAGGGCTTTCAAGAAGCTGTTAATCCTCAAAATGGTGAAAAGGTTCTTTGGAGCAAAGATAATGATATTGTAATCGACCAAATGATTGCTTTGGAAATTTGTAATGCGATTCGCAAGATTCATTTTTGGGAGGCTCCCATTGGTCGTGCTGGTAATGCAGAGGCTAAAAGATACTTAATTGAACGTAATCGCAAAAAGAAAAAACGACTCGCTAAGAAACCTTACAAGTCATTTTTGGAAAGTATGATTATTTCTCTTGTTAATACGGAGGAATTTCCATACAACTATGAAACTGTTATGGAACTTAGTGTATATAAGCTAAATGCGAGTTGGCGACAGATTCAGAAAAAGAAACATTGGGAACAAACAATGAACGGTGTCTATTTTGGAACTGTCGATACTACAAAAATTAATCTTGAGAAGATTAATTGGCTGTCACCAGAATGAAAAGTTCTGGTGATTTATTTTGAAATAATAAAGGAGGATTCAATATGTCTAACGTTGTTGTTAATGATCTGTCTATCACAAGTCTTGAGACTATCATGGCATTTGGTATCAATGGCGGCGCACATCGGTTTACTTTGGATGAGTTGCAGAACGCTACTATTGCCAATAGTCAGGACAATACCGCTCTGACTGGTAAGGGTGGTCGTACTATTGGTCAGTTGAAGCGGAATAAGTCTGTTACTGTGTCTGGTACTAACGGCATGGTTTCTATGGGTCTGGTCGAGGTTGAGGTTGGTTCTGTCGGTGAGCATCGGGATTCTACCCCTGTAAAGATTCCTGATTATCTGGTTGTTAATACCAATAAGGCCACTACAAATTATAAGGCTGTCGGTACTGCTGGTAACGAGATTCAGGAAGTTATCGTGAAGAACTCTGATGGCACTATCAATAAGCGGTTGACTCAGGATGCTACTGCTGCTGATGGCAAGTTTGCTTATGATCCTGCTACTAAGGAACTGACTTTTGCCGAGGGCGAGATTGCTGACGGTACTGCTATTGTTGTGTATTACACTCGTAATGTTGAGGGTGATGTTATCAGCAACATTTCTGATAACTATTCTGAGACTGTCGAGATGTATGTAGATGCGCTGGCTGAAGATAAGTGCCACAACATTTATCATGTTCAGTTCTACATTCCTTATGCTGACTTTACTGGTGCGTTCGATCTGGCAATGGGCGATAGTCAGACCACTCATGGTTTTGAGGCAACCAGTTTGGCTTCTGCCTGTACCACTGGTGGCACTAAGTTTTGGGATTTGACAGTCTTTGGTGCGGATGCTGCTGATGCCGAGGATGCTGGGGCGGTTGAAAACCCTTAATTGGGTCTGACCGCCTAACCATTCCCGCCCAAGGTCAGACTCTATTGGGCAAGTCGGTTTCTGATTTAATTGGAACAGATGTAAAGGTGTATGCTGACGGTACTGTAACAGGTACACTTAAAAATGTAAGTGGATTTACTGAATTCAATTCTTCTGATGTAAATGAACAGTCTGGACATTATTTCCCGCTGCATCTTACACAGACAGGTACTAAGATGACTTTGAAAACTAACGGCGTAGCGAAAGCAGGAAAAGAGAATATGGCTTTTGATCCTGATATTCTTTTCCGTGTTTCTGATAAGAATACCACTTTCACTATTGATGTTGATGGTAAGGAAGTTGTCACATTGAACTTTAAGAATGCCACTTTTGCTTAATTGAGGTGATTGAATATGGCGACACGTTCCATTCCATGTCGTGTATGCGGAAAGATGTTTACCCCTTGTAATAAAACAAGTGGTGCGCTTGGTGCATTCAATTATCGTGAAATTGCTTGCGGCCCTGAATGTGGTGCTGAATATTTGCGCCGTGTTCAGGCTGCACGACAAAAGCCTTCTGATGCCCCGGACACAACAGTGTCTACGGATGACAAGAAAGTGAATGTCGGTAATCCAGAGCAGAAGCGTACTCGTGGTAGACCTAAAAAGAAAACAGATTAATGAAAAGTGGGAGGGCTTATGTCCTCCCATTTTTAATCTTATGGAGGAATAAGATGACTTTAAATTTGGTATCGGAAATTCCACCATCTGTAAATCATTATTTAGCATATCGTGCAATTATGCGAAATGGTAAACCATTAGCTATGAGTTATAAAACACCAGAAGCTACACGGTATCAAGCGAGGTTTGCAAGGTATGTTGCCAAACAAGTAAAAGAACAAGGATGGAATTTAACTCCGAATAAAACACAACACTTTTATGTAGATTGTATTTTCTATTTCCCACGGGTTGATATGGATTGCAATAACTATTTTAAATGTATGCTCGATGCTATTACAGATAGTGGAAAGATTTGGGTTGATGATAATGTTGTTTGTGAACGTGTAAATGGTATTTATTATGACACAGAAAACCCAAGAGTAGAAATACAAATTACACCAGTTGACTACATAGGTATATTTAAGGATATATCTCAATTAGAAAAATTTGAATCTAATTGCATCGGTTGTAATAGATACAAACGAAATTGTAGTATTTTGCAAAGAGCAAAAGATGGAAAGATTCAGAACGAAATTCAGAATTTTACTTGTTGCAAATTTAAATCGAAATTAAAGGAGAATTGATATGGGAAAAATTACAAAGAAGTCTATTAATGCGCTGATGGATGTTTATAAGCGTAATTCTACTGATACAGTATTAAAAATGACTGATCCACAGGATGATAGTAAAGTCATTATGGAAATTGTTCTCAAAACGTCTTTAACAATTCCTGAAA
>CAQBGY010000262.1 GCA_948759685.1 uncultured Eubacterium sp. | reverse complement strand
GTAGCCGCCGCTCTTTTGCTCCCCCTTTTCCCCCTTCCCGCCCGCAGGCGATCCCCGCCGCAGCGGATTTTCTTTTTGGTACTTTTTCTTTTGTGAGGTGGTAATATGACCGAGAATTATCGAGGCTGCTACGAGTATTTGAGCGCACAATATCCGGAGGTCGGAGGCTATGAGTTTTATAAAGAGCTGTTTCCGGACAATGAGAACTCCGGAGAACGGCACACGGATTTTTCCCATCCGAACGCTGTGTATCTGTATCGGGACGAACAGAGCGAGGATAAGAAGCTCCGGCGCAGGAAGATGTATAACGACACATGGGAACAGGATTACATGGAGTTTGTCGAGGGGAACAGCCTTACTTTGTGCAGCGGTCTTGCATATCGCAGAAAGGAGAACAGGCTGGAGAACGCCCAGCGGATGTATGCTCTGATCTTCGATCTGGATGGCGTAGGTCTTGCCGAGCTGCGCAACCTCTTTCTGCGCTTTGGCGGCGATCCGGAGCGAGTGCGCCGGTTGCCGATGCCGACTTTCCTTGTTCTGTCGGGGACAGGGCTGCATATCTACTATGTTTTCCAGCAGCCGATTGACCTATACCCGAATATAAAAATTCAGCTTAAAAGTCTGAAATATGACCTCACTTTCCGGCTATGGGAGTATGGCAGCACTTCGCAGGTCAAGGCGATCCAGTATCAATCCATCAATCAGAGCTTCCGCATGGTGGGCAGCATCAATGACAAGCATGGGACGGAGCTGGTCGCTTTCCGTACCGGAGAACGGGTAACGCTGGATTATCTGAACGCCTACGCAAAGCCAGAAAACAGGGTGGATGTCAATAAGCCTTTCAGCCCATCCAAAATGACACGAGCTGAGGCGAGGGAGGCATATCCGGAGTGGTATGAGCGTGTTGTTGTGAGAGGCGAGAAAGGACGCAAGAAGTGGGATATTGCCGGAAAGGTGCATGGTGATGATCCGTATGCGCTCTACCATTGGTGGCTGCGGCAGATCGGAGAGATAAAGGGCGGGCATCGGTATTTCTTTTTGATGTGCCTTGCTATCTATGCTTACAAATGCGGTGTGTCGAAGCAGCAGCTCCGGCAGGATATGAAAGAGGCTTTTGATGATCTGCAGATGGTGAAGCATGAGAACGCATTGACCGAGGAAGATATACGGAGTGCGCTGGAAGCCTACGACAAGGAGTATTACAATTTCACGATTTCCGATATTGAAGCTCTGACCGATGTTCGCATCGAGCGCAACAAGAGGAATGGTAGATCACAGAAAGAGCATTTGAAAAGAGCAAGGGCGGTGCAGGAAGTGGATTATCCTGGCGGCACATGGAGAAGAAAAGGGGCAGAAGAAAAGAAAGCGCAAGTCTATGCGTGGCGGCAGGAGCATCCAGAGGGACGCAAGGCCGATTGTCATAGGGACACCGGACTTGATCCGAAAACGATCCGCAAATGGTGGGACACCGTACCGGAGGGGCATATAACGGTCAAAATACGCCCATCACAGGCTTTGAGCGATCTGTTGGTGGAGGAATTTAAGAAAGGGCTGTAAACGCCCCAGAAACGCCCTACAAGGCGTTTTCGGGGCGGGTAAGGGTTTTTATATTACCCCACCGAAAACGAGGCTTGAAAACCGCGCGAAATAAGGCTTTTTCACCCCCTAAATGTACACGCTGCGGTGTTAGCATATAGAAAGCACTGTTCATAGAAAAGTTGCAAAAAAACATTTGCAATGCACTTGCAAATGTCACGAATATTGAATATAATATTAGTGCAAGCTAAAAATGACGAGGAAAGGAGTGCTATTATGGCTAAAGGAAATATGACGATAAGAATGGAGCCGGAGCTGAAAGCACAGGCGGCAGCTCTCTTTAAGTCCCTCGGAATGGATTTGAGTACGGCAACGGGTATTTTTTATCGACAGGCACTTAGGTGTCATGGACTTCCCTTTGAAGTCAAGGTTGACGAGCCGAATGCTGTTACCTATGCGGCGATGGAGGCGGCAGAAAAGGGAGAGGATATGTATGGTCCGTTTGATAGCGTTGCAGATCTGATGGAGGCGCTGAATGCTTAAGCCGGAGTTTTCGGGGCAGTTCAAACGAGATTACAAGCTTGCGATCAAGAGAGGCTGCGATCCGAAGAAGTTGGAGGAAGTGATCACGCTGTTGTGTAACGAGCAGCCGTTGCCGGAGGCGTATCGAGATCATGCTCTCACTAATTCCAGAAATTATAAGGACATGAGAGAATGTCACATCGAGCCGGACTGGCTGTTGGTCTATAAAGTTGTTCGGCAGACTTTGATTTTGAAATTGATAAGGACGGGATCTCATAGCGATTTGTTTTGAGATTAACTCCGGATGAAAGAGTGGTGATGATATTTGGCGGGTGTAATAACGGAAATTGCAATAGAATGTGGCGTGTCGGAACAGGCAGTTCGTGCATGGTGTAGGCGAAACCATGTTGCGAAAGATGCGAAAGGAAGTTTCGCAATCAGCGAAAGTCAAAAAACCGCCATATATCAGCATTATTTAGGTGTTGAACGAAAGCAAGTTTCGCAACAGGCGAAAGCAAGTTGCGAAACTTGCGAAACCACTTTGATCGCTATGCTGCAGGGAGAATTAGACCGGAAAAGCGAGCAACTTGCTGTAAAGGACAAGCAGATCGAGGAACTGAACGCAAGGTTGGCGGAGGTCAGCTCGGCGTTGGTGACGGCACAGCAGACTGCGGCAGCGGCCCAGGCTCTCCATGCTGGGACAATGCATCAGCAGCTTCTTTCCGGCAAGTCCGGAGCCGATCAGCCGGAGCGTGAGACAGAACCGGTTCAAAAGCGTAGCTGGTTTAGTAGGTTCTTTGGGGACTAAACAGAACGACAAATCGGAAGTTGTGGAGGTAAAATATAGATGAATCAAGGTAGAATTATTGTAATCACAGGTGCGCCGGGGACAGGAAAAACTACAACGGCATCTGCTGTTGCAAAAGAATCAGATTTGGAAAAGTCTGTGCATATGCACACAGATGACTTTTATCATTATTTGAGTAAAGGGGCAATACCACCGCATTTACCAGAATCAAATGAGCAAAATTTGATTGTCATTGAAGCGTTTTTAGAAGCTGCGAAGCGATATGCTCGTGGTGGATATGATGTAATTGTTGACGGTATTATCGGACCGTGGTTTTTAAAGCCGTGGCAAAGTCTTGTTCGGGAACATTATGAGGTGCATTATATTATTTTAAGGGCAAGTAAGGAAGAAACCTTGAAGCGAGCTGTTGAACGCTCAAAGTTAGACCGAAAGACAAATATCGAATTGGTAGAAACCATGTGGGAGCAATTTTCCAATTTGGGAATCTATGAATTAAATGTTATAGATACAACTACGCATTCAATCAAAGATACTGTTTCAGCAGTAAAAGAAAAAATAGTAAGCGGTACGGCTTTACTATTTTAGACAACTTCCAGTTTATCGGTGGGATGAAGGTCGGGGAGCCGTCCGCAGACGGCAGGGGCAGCGCCCCTCCGGAGCTGGCAGAGCAGCAGGCACGAGCCGGCAGTGAAGCAGCTCCGGCAACCCCTCCCCTTTAGGGGCGCAAAGCACTTTCACACCGCTGCACCGATGGGGTGGCGGTGTGAAAGTGCTTTTGCGTTACTTTCTCACCAGAAAGTAACAAAGAGGTTGTTTTTAGCGGAAATTTATGATAAAATAGAGGACGGAAGAATAAGCGGAAAGGGGGCGATTTTATGGGAGTTACGATTTCGGGTATGACAGGTGCAGGGAGCATCCGGCACAACAACCGCAGCTTCTCAGCGGCGAATGTAGACCGGAGCCGGACGGAGCAGAACATTGTTTTCTGCAACGAGGATCTGAAGCAGGTCTATCATATGGTCTTTGATGAAGCTCTCGCAGCCTACAACGCAAAGAAAACCAAAACGAGAGATAAGATACCGGACTACTATGAGCATATCCGGCAGAGTAAACAGGAAAAGCTGTTCCATGAAGCGATCTTCCAGATCGGCAACATGAGCGACTGTGGGTGCGGTACGCCGGACGGAGAACGGGCGGCGGCAGCTCTGAAAGATTTTGCGGAGTCTTTTGCAGAACGCAACCCCCATCTGCGGGTGTTCAATATGGTGCTGCACATGGACGAGGCAACGCCCCATCTCCATGTCGATTTTATCCCTGTGGCAACGGAGCAGTCAAGAGGACTTTCTACAAGGGTATCTATGAAACAGGCATTGAAGCAGCAGGGGTTTGTCGGTGTCGGCAGAAAGCAGACCGAATGGGCGGCGTGGATGGAACGGGAGAAAGAAGCTCTGACGGAGATCGCCCAGCGGCACGATTTTGAAATTATCTCTCTCGGCACGAACAGACCGCACATGGACTTGCCGCAGTTCAAGGAAGCGGCTGCGAGGCTGGAAGCGGTGCAGCAGCAGACAGCGGCAGTAGAGCGGGAGGTTGCTGAGCTGGAACGGCAGCGGGACGCTCTGAAAGGCACTGTGCGGCTCTTAAAGGAGGCTGACAGGGTAAATGCACCCCTGCATGATATTCAGCCGGAAAAGACGCTCACAGGGGCAGTAAAGGGCGTGACGGTGGATCAGGTCGAGCAGCTAAAGAAAATGGCACTGCGCAGCGTGACGGATCGGCACAAGGTACAGGAGCTGACGGAGGAAAACACCCGTCTGCGGTCACAGGTGCCGTCCATGAAGAAGCGGCTGGAAGAAGCGCAGCGGCAGCAGAGGCTTGAACAGGAAAACCGGAGGCTGCGCGATGAAAACTATTATCTGCAATCCGAGCTGCAGGAGGAACGCAGCTTCACCGAGCGTCTGACGGACGGCATCGGTCGGATGCTGGACTTCTTGGAAGAACACTTGCCGGAGCGTCTGCGTCCTCTGCTTGAAAAGGCGAGGGAGCTGCTGCCCGATCCGGAGATTGGACAGCAGCAGGAGCAACAGCAGCACCAGCGAGGAATGGGCGGCATGGAGCTGTAAAAGAAGCCTGTCCGGAGGGCTTGAAAATCTCTTTCGGACAGGCTATAATAACAACTGAAAATAGGGAATTGCTGTATTGATAATCTAAGCCCCCTGTAAGGGTACTCCCAACCTATATTTTTTCTCTCTGAAAGGGAGAAAGTCGGAGGGGAAAAGGGGGGTGAGCGGAGGGGTGTTGGAAGTGTGGTAAACCTCGTTAGAGGTTTTCCAAGCCACTGTGGTAAACCCATCGGGTTTTCCATAGTGGCGGCACTTTCAATGCCCCGCAGCGAGGGGGG
>CAQBGY010000261.1:4239-5279 GCA_948759685.1 uncultured Eubacterium sp. | reverse complement strand
CTCCCGTCCTGCCAAATGGAGGGCGGCCGACAGAGATCCTGCCGGGGGTGAGAGTCCCGTGGAGCGGTGAAGCCAGCCGCCGTCTATTTCTTCGCCCTGTCACCTGGGGAAGTAGTGTCAAATGCAGGTGTGTAAAGCGAGACTAATGCTGAGTCTCAAGATGATCAATGTTAGATGCACCAGGGATCGCCGCCATAAGAGCAGGCGAACAAACCGCAGCACTGAGGCTGACTAGCAAGTGCAGCCACTCAGGAAAATGCTGTGGATCAAAACTTCCTGCTTGGAGGTGGAGATCCCTGTTTATGTGACATTGAGCCGTTAACCGGAGAACTGCCATCGAAGCACGCCCGTCTCATAAATGTAAATTTACACAAAATTTGAGAATCGGGAGACGTTGCATCAGAGCCTAACCGGCCCGTCTTTCCCCCAAAAGCGACTTGCTTGGGAATAGCAAATGAGTTTTGTGGCACAGTCGTTTGTGCAAGTTGTCGGTTTATGAGACAGGCGTGGCCATCGAAGAAAAGGCTCTCGACATGGCATCTGGAGTATGATATAGTAAAAGCAGTACTTTTGCGATTGATCTGGATTTATCGTGCCGGGAAAATGCAGTGGATTTTTGAAGCATGCTGTGATACAATACTATATAGGGAGAGACAGATTATATGGGAGTAGAAGCAACTCTGGCAGAGGCGATTGGTACAACAGGAGTCAATGCGAAATATGATGCGGCTTGTAAACGGCTGTTAAGTGAGAAGTACATCTTAGCATGGATCATGAAAAGCTGTCTGACGGAATATCAAGATTGTGCAATCAAGGAGATCGCGGAGAAATATATTGAAGGGCAGCCTTCCGTGGAAAGCATCCCGGTTACTCCAGATAAGACGAACCCCGTTATTCGAGGGCTGCGAACAGAAGATTCCTCGCAGACAGAGGGAACCATCACCTACGATGTGCGGTTTTATGCCTATGCTCCGGGGACAAAGAAGCCGATTCGTCTGATTATCAATGTGGAATCTCAGTTAAATTATAACGCAGGATAT
>CAQBGY010000261.1:0-4229 GCA_948759685.1 uncultured Eubacterium sp. | reverse complement strand
GGGACAGAATTCACGAGCGCGGAGTATACCGGGATATGCAAGGTCTATTCGATATGGATTTGTCCCTCGCCGCCAAAGCATCACCAGAACACGATCACCCGCTACCGTATTACAGAGGAAAACATCATCGGGCATGTCAAGGAAGACATCGAGAACTACGATTTGATGACTGTGATCGTACTGGGACTTAGTGACCCTGCTGAAGCGGAGGACGAGGAAAGTGCCGGTATCCTGCGCTTACTATCTGTACTATTGTCGAGTGAGACAGCAGAAACAGAAAAAAAGCGAATTCTGAGAGACGATTATGCAATACCGCTCACAGAAAGGATGGAAAGGAGCCTGACAGAAATGTGTAATTTGAGCCAAGGCGTGGAAGAAAAAGGGATCGCCAAGGGACTGGCCAGAGGTCGTGCTGAAGGCCGTGCGGAAGCTACAGTAACCCTTATTCGGAATCTAATGGACAGCGCAAGTATTTCGATTGAAAAAGCAATGTCAATGTTAAAGATTTCCGAGGAAGACCGTGAAAAATATATCGAACTGCTGGAAAAGCAGTAAAACAGAGGAAACGATTGCCGGTTACCTGACAGGGTGACCGGCAATCATTTTACGGAGGAGGGATACTGATATGTCCAAGTCGGAGAAACCCAATTGCGATACCAGAATGACAGTCACAGTTCAGGGCCGTGAGGTAGCGATGCAATTTACTGAGAAACCGAATCCCCAAGTCGCTCTCCAAGTCAGACAGGCGCTTATAGGAAACTACCTGGCAGTCAGCAGTAAATGAGCAGAAATTGCCTGCAACTCTTCAATGTCAATTTACAATTTATTTTAGTAGTCAGTTAAGTCTAAAAATGGGCTGCCGTTTCACAGCTAATAACGCTAAACCAAAACTGAAATATTTTTGTCCCGCCATCAAGGTTTAGGTTTTACAGACTATTAGATAAGAAAGGGAAATCAATATGTCAAGAAAAGTTTATTGTTACTACGAATGCCCTGTTGCGGAGCAAATTTCTCAGAATCCGATGGCTAATTGTGAAATAGTTATACAGCGAGCAGCGTGCCGGGAGTTCTCCAAAAAGATGGGGTGGGATATTGTCAGAGAAGTTGAGGGATCTGGCGTTACTTCTCCCGAGGTTTCTCAGCATACCAACGAAGGATTGCCGCAGCTCGGCGCACTGCCAGGTTTGAAGGATATTGACATTCTTCTGGTCTTCATGTTTGACCGCTTGATCCATAATGCTGAACAGATTCCGACTGTTCTTGAATACTTCGCTCATAAAAATGTTGCTGTGTGGAGTGCCATGGAAGGCGAGATGGGAGGCGTTGATTACGCAGACCGGCTAATGCATTATATTTCTTTTTGGCAGGATGCATCCGGAAAGCAGGATTGATACCATGCAAAACATCAAATTCAAGACCTGCATCATAGACGGGCAGGAGCGGTACGCTTTCGCCACGATTGACGAAAACGGTCAGATGACGGAGATGCCCGCTCAAATGTTTCCTGAATCCCTGCTATCCTTCATGGATATTGACATGAGCAGAGTATCGGAACTGTTTTCAGCAATGAATGACTGTATAATTTCTTTACCAGATATAGCGGATACAAAATACCTGGACAAGCTTCTGTATATCCTGGAGGCCCTTGCCCAACAGCATATTTATTTTGAACTTTTCCGCTTGGACTGGACCGGACGTATCCGACAGGCGCAGTCGGCAAACGTGGTGAAAAGCCAATGGCGGAAATGCAAAGTTCGCAATATGCCCAAAGTCCTCAAGGGTATACAACACCAGGCCAAGGAGCTATTTGTCAATGCCCTGGATTATGACAGAGGGAATGGAACTGTCCTGGAAAAAGCGGTATCATATTATAAGATGATGGACGGAGCGGCATTTTCGTTTCGTCCTCAATTTATGCATTTTGAACTCTGGGACGATTCTGCCTTCGCAGAGGTCCTGTATCCTGAATCAATCTGTGGCCTCATCAGCTATCACCTTCAGGAGTGCGTCAAGCGAGAACTCAGGTTTCGAATTTGCAAGAACTGCGGTCGATACTTTTATATGTCCGGACGCAATACCGCCATGTATTGCTACCGCCCCTATGACGAAAATGGACACACCTGTAGGAGAATCGCTCCAGTGCGGGCATGGTCAGAAAGAAATCAGAAGGATAAAATATTTCATGAATACCGCAGAGAGTACAAACGCCGCTTCGCCTGGATCAATGCCGGAAAAATTGAGCGGGATGCTTTTTATGCGTGGAGCAAGCAGGCAAAAGAGAAGAAGGCTGAGTGTGCAGCAGGCATCATATCCTACGAGGACTTTATCGAGTGGCTTCGAGCATTGTAGCGCACAGGAGGAACCTTCTCCTTTCCGTGTGCTATTAAATATTTCAAAATTCTTCTTATTTTTCTGCTATTTCACTAGCTATATTGGTCGTTATGTGAGATAATGTTACTGGAAGAAGCCAATGCACCTCGACAACTGAATCAGGATCAAATATCCGTTCTCTCACATCACGGACTATAGAGAGGACGGATAAAAATGGCTGAAAGAGTTCAATGTTTATACAGAGTCTCCACAACGAAGCAGGTCGATCACGATGCGGATAACAACGCCGACATCCCCATGCAGCGGAAAGCCTGCTGGGCGCTTGCACGGCTCTGGGACAGATGGTCGAGGAAGGCCGCTTCTGCGACATGAAAACGCCCTACGGTTACCGCCTGGAAAAGAGAGGCATCCTGAACAAACGGAAGGCGAATCGGATAAAAGCGCAGTATTGTGAAGGGGATGTATTCCTGCTGCTTTTCAAACAAGGCCTAGGTAGCACTGCTGACAGAGGCAATCCGTCTGTCCCGGCAAAAGCGGTTTGGAGCACCCTAGGAGCATACCTTGGAGGACGTCATGGAGCAGCTGAGCCTGTTAGCCAACGAGACAGAGGTCTATGCAGATCAGGTAGCACAAGAGGATAACAGCAGTGTAGTCGTGGCTGCCCACAAGCGGCATACACTGTGGATGAGCTATCCGAAGATGTGCCTGTAGATATGGTGGAACACCGTCTGCCAGAAGAGGAGTTAGTTTGTCCGAAATGTGGGAAATCATGTCTGAAGTCGGCAAGGATGCACGTCGGCACCTGAAGCTGAAACCGGCCAAAGTGGTCGTGGTGGAGGACTGGTACTATACCTATGCCTGCCGTAGGTGCGAAAAGGAAAATATTGAGACGCCTGTGGTGAAAGCGGTCAAAGAGCCAAGCTTCAGCCCCGACAGTTTTGCCATACCAGTGGTAGCGGCACGTCTCGCGGTGCAGAAATTTGTTATAGGTTCTCACCTATACCGGCAGGAACAGGAACTGAGACAGCAGGGCATCCATGTGTCCCAGCAGACCATGTCCAACTGGCTGCTGTGGTCTGCAGAACATCTGCTGCTGAGATTGCGCTGGCTCAACCGGATGCTATGCAGTCCCTGTTCACAATGCTCCGTCTTCTTACAAAGCATAATTATTTTTCGCCCCTTGGCGAGGATTTTCCTAGCAGCGGGTTTTCTTGGGTAGGGAGATTTGACGCTTACTAGGCACTAATCAAAAACACAACAGTTGAGGTGGAAAGCATGGTCATGTTCATATCCTGCGCAGGTATAATAGCTCTATTCTACATCCAATTCATACTCTATAAAATGGGAAAGCAAAAAAACTTCAAGGAGTTTATAAAGAGCCAGCAATTATGGAATGTAATAAAAGAGTTGTTAGTAATAATTTTAGGTGTAACATTAGCAATTAATTTTACAAGTGCCGTAGAAGAGAGGGAAACCAAAGAAAAAGTCATTAAGATGTTAGACAGCATTGACTTAGAAATACAAACAGAATATGATCTATGCAAAATATTAAGAGAAGATTATCTAGCAGGCGAAATAGATGTAGACCAATTGGCGTTGCAGTTAACACATAATACGGCATTTTCTGAAATTATATTAACTAATGATATAGTTGTAAATACTATGTCGCCAAATTTGTACGTTGAAATGTCATATTTTATCCATAGTATTAATCGTATACACGATGCAATAATAGCTGGTCAAGTGCCAAGTAATATGATACGGTCAAGATTAAACTTCATAGAATTGTTTTGTGAAAGTATACAAAAAGACATAAATATAGAAAAGCTATATCTTCAAGGTAAAATTTCAGAGAAAGAACTTGAATATCAGCGAAGAAACCAATCATTTACGGAATA
>CAQBGY010000260.1 GCA_948759685.1 uncultured Eubacterium sp. | reverse complement strand
CCGCCGGATTTTCCGGAAGATGGCGGTGTATTGTTGTCATCATCCCTGTGGGCAAAACGTAGTAAAAGTCAGTAAAATCAAGTGTTTTAAACCTAATCAGCAGACACTATATATATACCGTTATGCATCTGTTGACATTTTGCCGCTCCTGCATAGCCAGAGATTCCTTCTGCCTTTAGTGTATCTAAATCCGTTATTCCGATGCTAACAGCCGACATATAAATATCTGAATAGAAATCAGACAGCCACCGAACATATCTTTCTTCCCTTGTCATAGTATTATTTTCATCATACCGGGAAATCAATTCTTTGTTTGTCTCAAATTGTCCCAAAAGCCATACAAGCGCTAATTTTTTTCCCTTTGCTGGATCATTAAAACCATATTTTACAAGCAGTTTTAATGCACAATCTCTTTTCTCTGTATAGCTTGTCACTCCTCCATCCTTGCCGCATCCCACCATACGATTCTGAATTTCCGGCACAAATGAATTACCACCCAATAATATGCTTACATTGTCATATTCAGATAACCTACGAACTAATTCTTCTGCTGTTTCGATGCCCTCATACCCACAATCTTTAGCAATTTTATCGTCCCCTAATGCCGTACCTTTCGTGAAAATACCTATCTTAATATCCATTTGCTTCAAATCATCTAAGATATTGAACAAATCTGGAATCTTAAAAATCTCACCAATCCCAAGAAACTTGACAGACTCTAACCCTATTTTTTTAGCTTCCGCCAAAATCTGTTTCATATCAGACCATTTTATCAACTTGTGCCCGTCAAGAATTTTTCTTTGTGCCGTTTTACCTCATTACCTCTGACTGCAACGCCAATAGGCACAATCCTCTGCTCTATACCTTCATGGACAACAGTGTTATTCATTGCAGGTACATCTTCGCACGAAACGGGATTCTGCCACCCCTTTATCCCCGCATAAGCATAGACGGAAAAGCGAATATAAAATCAGGTGTATGCATGTCCCATTAAGGGACATGCCATTATGATAAGGAAAAATATAAGATTTTCAGAATGCACTATTTATAGCTGATATTTACACTCAACATCAAAAAAGACCAGATATAGCATTTGATCTTTCTTAAATATATCTTGTTCATTTTACATAAACGCTCATTATACAAAATTAAATTATGTCCAAAGAATTAATAAAAAAATGGCTTAGAAATTGAATCGACTTTCAATAAAATATACACAAATCTGCATAATACACTCAAGTAAAAATATTGTAAATGGCAAAACAGCAAGGTACATATTCATATCTTTTATAAAACAAATTGTACATAAACACCCCGTTAAGCCACCGATAAATACTGGCAATAAATTTTTTATCCATAATGATTTTTTCCTTACTTTTTCCCTACAATCTTTTTCAATTCCTAGAGTTATCTGTAAATTATAATCTCTTTTTCTTCCATTCTTTTCACTGATATACTGCATATGCTGTGTAAGTAGTAAAAGAATACACAATACTACTAGCGTCGTAACCAAGCTAAAAATTAAGATTCTATTTTCTTTTTGTATCCTTAAATAGTGATCCCGCTTACCTATCAGCCGTATATTCTCCGATACAATATTACTATCAAAGCAAGCATTTTCTGTCAAATTTATGCACAACTTATAAAATAAAAAACCCTGCTGTGCAACCGTACTAAAATCTTCATCGTTTAAGATCAAAATACGCCTTTGGGAATCTTCACAATTAAATAGATACTCCCATATCTCATAATCTGTAAAAAAGCAATATTTATTTCCCTCCACATCAATCGGAATTTCTTCATCTATCTCCCAATAATGCCATTCCCTACCGTCAGCTTCCTTTGTAATACTTACCATTGATCTATCTAGCTGGCTCAAAACGATAGTGTGTCCGCTTTCAATATTTAACATCCTCCCCATTATTGCATTGTAAGATTTTTCTGGTATCATAGTAATTCCAGTCTCACCATATATTGCATATCCATCCACTGATGGAATCATATAGCATTCACGTATGCTGTTCTGTTGTTGGAGTAAAAAAGACTCCATATCACCGTACTGATTTTCTCCAAATTCCAATACATATTCAAACGGACTGTCTGAAGCATCAAGACTCCAATTCTCTAAACCCAGCATCATTATGATGACCATTAAAAACACAAGTAACCAGTTTATGATTGCATAAGCCGATAATGCTTTTGCAGAATTCCTATAATGGTTCCTTATTTCATTCAATAATATAAGATTCCAACTTGCCCCTTTCTTTCTCTGCAAAATAACAGAAAACCAGTATCCAAAAGACAGCACCGTAAAATAGATACCAATACATACAATGCAAACTGACACAATCGGCAATAAATTAGAATGTTCTACCATACCTATTTTATTGTAAAGCAGGACACAATTTCCACCCACCAGAAAAAAAAAGCCTACTCTAGCTTGAACTGCACCATTGGTATTACGCTTCATTTTTCCATCTCGATTACTGATAATCTCATAAATATTTTGATTATTTATAATGCGTTGATTGTAAACAATTCCCATCAAACAAACAAACAAGATAGAAATGACAGCAAGCCAAAATATTCCTATTAAAACTCCATTAAAAATGTTCTCGTCCCTATCAAGAATAAAATGCAATATCACAATGGCATAAACACAAAATCCAACTGTTACGCCTGCGGCATCTGCCATAATAATAAAACCTAAATTTTCAACAATCAGGCGTTTCTTCAATTTTTTTCTTGGCATTCCCATAGAAATAAGGATTCCAATATCTTTACGAATCTGGTCAAAATAGTTTCTATACAAAGATTTCAGATAAATGTAAATTGCTATTAGGACTGTGCAGATCAACACATACATAATCGAAACCATGCCATTTTCCCTATATAGCAATTCCACAAACGTCTGATTACTTGACAAAAAAATCAAAAAAGAAAAAACTGTGGCAAGAACAAAAATAGCATAAATATAAAACCGTAACTCTTTCTCTGCCTTTATACTTTTTTTTAACAGAATATCAAAAGATTTCATCCATTTTCCCCATTTCTTCCTGAATACTTCTATAAAAATTTTCCTGTGAATCAGTTTTCTTTATCATTTTTACAAATTGTCCATCACGCAAAAATATAACTCTGTTACAAAAACTAGCACAAAGTACATCATGTGTAACCATGATAATCGTAACCTTACAATCTACATTAATCTTTCTAAACAACTCCAACACTTTTCTTCCAAATCCAACATCAAGGCTTCCTGTAGGTTCATCTGCAAGTAGAATCTTACTTTTCTTTATCACAGCTCTTGCAATCGCCGCCCTCTGTTGTTCTCCGCCCGAAACTTCATCTGGAAATCTATTTTCAAATTCATCGACACCCAACTGTTTTGCAATAACTGTATAATCCTGTTCTATTTTTTTTTCATCCTTTTCCATCATAGTATATGGTAAAATGATATTTTCTTTTACCGTCAAACCAGCCAATAAGTTGTAATCCTGAAAAACGAAAGAAATCACATTTTTTCGATATAGCTCTTTTTCAGACTCTTTCATAGCTAGCAAATCTTTACCAAAAACACTCACTTCTCCTACGGAATAAGTTTCAAGTCCTCCTACAATGCGTAGAAAAGTACTCTTTCCACTTCCAGATGCACCCATAATTCCCAAGAATTCCCCATCCTTCACAGTTAAATTTAATCCCTGTAAAACCAAATGTTTCTGAAAATCATCATATGTTTTTTCTAAATTTGTTATTTGTATCATATTACCCTCACTGCATTAGAACTAAATTTGCATCCTTAAAACGCTCAATTATGTATGTATCATGCGTTATTATAATTACTGTTTTTTTATCCATAATTTGCTCAATCAACTTAACTATTCCTTCTCGATTTTTACTATCCAAAGCAGAAGTTGGTTCATCAAAAATATAAATCTTAGGTCTTTTTAAAATTCCACGTGCTATATTCAATCGTTGTTTCTGTCCCTCTGAAAAATTATTTCCCGCCTCACTCATTACCGTTTCCATCCCTAATGGCAATGAATTAATATAATCATACTATCCCACCATTTTTAATGTCTTTATTATTTCCTGATTATCTACGTTAGCATTTGCAAATAATAAATTCTCTTTAATTGTGCCGCTAAAAAAAACTGCCGTTTGTGCTATATATGCAATATTCTCTCTTAATTGATACTTATTTATTTGACCTAACTCTAAATCTCCTATCTTTATTTTACCTTTTTCTACTTCATAAAATCTTAAAAGGAGCTTGCATATAGTTGTCTTTCCTAGTCCGCTCTGACCAATTAGCAAATTACATTTTCCGCCTTCAAATCGGCAAGAAAAATCTTGCAAAATGATATTCCTATCATATGTAAAATTAATATTCTTTAAAATAATATCTCCATCCAATACATCTAAATCTATATATTCATTGTTTTCATGGTCTTCATGGTTAAATTGCATTTCATCAAAAAAATCTTCAATCCTATTAATGGATATTTTAGCTTCTTTCCATGATGAATAATATTCAGATATATTATATAATGAATTATAAAATCTCGTTGAGTATGTTGAAAACGCAACATATGCTCCAATCGTCAAAATCCCCTTTTGAATGTACTTTGTACTTATTAATAGTATTAAACAATTTATCAAAATCGAAAATGTTGCATTGCAAAGTCTCCCGTTTTGCCTAATTCTTTCTTTCATTAAAACTATACCTTGTTGATTAAATTGTTCTTTTTCCATTTTATTTTTGAATATCTTTTCGAGCGTGTATGACTTTATTTCCTTTATTCCAAAAATAGTCTCATTAAACAGCCCTAAATATGAATCACATGATTGTCGTTGCTTGTATGTTTCTTTTTGCATTTTTTCAGCAAAATATTTCGTTATAGCAAAAGAAAACGGAAATCCTATTATTAAAATCAGTGTTAATTTAATATTTATTTTAACAATTATATAGCCAATTATTAAAACACTTACAAGATTGATAAGTATTTCCACGAAAGTAGAAGAAAGCAAATTTGATACAACGGAAATATCCCCTTCATATCTGGACAGAAACTCAGCAGATTTATATTTATCAAATTTTTTTAAAGGCAAATCAATAATTTTATCATACAAAATTTTTTTGAGTTCCACTGACAAGTACGCACTTATTTTTGTTATCCTGTAAGTGCCAAAACATGATACAACTGTACTTAAAAGCATTGCTAATAAAAGATACATTAATAATATTTCTATTTTCTCAAAATTCATATTGCTTACACGATCTATTATA
>CAQBGY010000259.1 GCA_948759685.1 uncultured Eubacterium sp. | reverse complement strand
TCCCCAACAAGCAGCGCCAGGAGCCGGATGGCTATCCTGGGGCATTGCTTGCCACTTTCTTGGTGATACAAAAACAGCCAGAGAGAGAAACTTTCAAGTTTCACTCACTGGCCTATTCTTTTTCAAGTTTCTTAGAAATTTCCTTTAGTTCCTCCGCAAATCCACGAGTATGGCTCAACAAGGTTTCCCGCATCTCTGGCGGACAGTTTAGATATAGCAGCTTCATCTCATTTTGCCCAGCTTCATCTGGTGTCAGCTCCGGCCTGATAAGAGAGTCGAGAGAAAAGTGCAGAACTTTCGCTAATGTTTTCATAATCAGGTAGGATGGATTTCTTCTGCCTTTCTCAATATCGGCAATCTCTTTGATGGAAATATGCGATTCATCTGCCAGTTGCTGCTGCGTGAAATTTTTTTCTTTTCGTGCGGCTCGAAGCATATTCCCCAATATGGTTAAATCATCAATCGGCATTATCGTTCACCTCAATAATATTGTATCGTTCCGGCATGATTTAAGGAATAACCTTATATTACCGGTAAATAGGTATTATTATGCTGATTTTCTTTTTAGCAACATAGTTGCAGGCTTGTATTCTTCGAGCAATAGAAATATAATAGAATAGATTGCAGGAGGTGCAGAGATGGACTATATGACCTTAAAAGAAGCAAGTGATAAATGGGAAGTTTCCGTTCGGCAGATAAACTATTATTGCGCCGGTGGTCGTATTCCCGGTGCTGTGAAAATGGCCGGTGTCTGGCTGATTCCAAAAGATGCAGAAAAACCGCATGACAGGAGAACAAAAGATGGAAAACAGTTTTAGTATTTTAATTATCGAAGATGACGTACTGCTAAATGATATGACTAAGCGGCTTTTAACCCAACATGGATATTGTGTAACTTCTGCCTATTCTGGAAGTGAGGCGCTTTTATTGATCGAAAAAAGCAGCTTTGACTTGATTTTACTTGATCTGATGCTTCCCGGCATACCGGGCGAGATCGTATTGGACAAGATAAATGCTATGATGGACATTCCGATTATCGGTGTTTCCGCTAAAACAGATATAGACAGCAAAGTGAACCTCATACGAAACGGCGCAGATGATTACATCACAAAGCCATTTGACAATCAAGAGCTGCTGGTGCGGATTGAAGCGGTATTGCGACGCTTTCAAAAATCCACCGGCTCCAATAATGGCAAAATGCTTCATTTTAAGGATTTGTCCCTTGATACAGAAGCTATGGAAGCTAAGATCGGTAATACCACTATTGCTTTGACAAGGTACGAATACCTGATTTTACAGCTTTTGATGTCCGCACCCTCAAAGGTATTTACGAAAAACAATATTTTTGAAAGTGTATGGAATGAAAACTTTATTGGGGATGACAATGCGATCAATGTCCATATTGGAAATCTTCGCAAGAAATTTGCCAATGTCAATCCAGAGGAAAAGTATATTCAGACGGTTTGGGGCCTCGGATTCAAAATGCAAGGTTAATCCTTAGAGAAATCTTATAAAGTTTGAATGACAATCTGCTACAATAAGACTATATAGAAAGGGGATGATTGTTTGGAGGCTGCTTTGGAAACAGCCGGGTTGACTTATGTTTTCCCGGACGGAAACGGGATTAAAAATATCACATTTCAGGTAAAGCGCGGAGAAATCTATGCGCTATATGGCGGCCATCATGCTGGAAAATCTGTACTGTTGCAGGCCATTATAGGAGCAATTAGACCTCAATCCGGCACATTCAAATTATTTGGCAATATAGACGATCAGCAGGAGCGCCGCCGGATTGGGTTTGTACCCCAAAAGCCTGTAACAATCAGCTCTCTATCACCAGCTAATATGCTTCGTTATTTTTCTTCCGCTTTCGGAACCACAGAAAGCCATATTCAGGATATATTGCATTTGAACCTGAAAGAGAAAACGGCGGTGCGGCGGTTGCCATTATCGACCCAACGATTAGTGAATTTGGCGGTTGCTCTTTTGGGAAATCCAGACTTTATAATTTGGGACGACCCTTTTTCCGGTATGGATAAAGGAGAATGTGAACATCTGATCTCTGTTCTGGCCTATCTGCATGAAATGAACCATACTACACTTCTGATCTCTGGACAAGATTATTCACAGCTTTCCCGGCTCGCATCAAAATATGGTGTGATGGCAGACGGAAAGCTGATTTGTGAGCTTACGGCTGGGGAATTAAACGAATGCTGCCAGCGGTGCATAAAGATAAGAACGCCCCAATTAGAACGAGCTATCACCATTTTAAGCCAGCAGTTTCCCGATTTTGAAGTGTTGAGCCATGATACGATAAGAGTTTTTAATTATAATGAACAATCCGGGGAAATCAATGCCCTGCTGGTTTGTTCCGGGATAGAGGTATCAGAAATCTGGCTGGCCGGTATGGAGCCGACCGACTATCTTTTGAAAATGACAGGAGGTGCAAAGAATGATCCAGACTATGCAAAGTGAATTGTTTCGTATCCGCAAAAGTCGCCTGTTTTTTGGATGCCTTGTGCTGGCTGCGTTTTTTGTCTTTGCGCTTGCCTTGACGTTTTATCATAACTCGGTAAATGGTATGCTTTCTGCCATATCGCTGGTTCCGTTTACGGAGTTTCTGTTTTCTGATTATAGTCTGGTCTTTCCACTTACGCTGTTTTTTTGTCTGTACTTTACAGAAGATTTTCATACCGGCTCATACAGCATGGTACTTTCTAAAGGGGCAAACAGGGCGCAGGTATTCTTCGGTAAGCTATTGGCAGCATGGATCAGTGTTTTCTTTTTTCTGCTTGTATGCTTTGGAGTTGCATATTTGTCCATTCTGATGATGGGAACAGCCCGGCACGACATAGAATATTCACTACCTGCAATGGGAACCTTTCTCCTGATCCAATGCCTTTGTTTTTTTGGTTATACCGCTGTTCTCAATCTGATAAGTTACTTGCTGAGGCATCGAATTATCGTTACCATTGTCGCTTTCTTTGTGCTGGGAGTTTTGTATCTATATCTCACAAAGATAAGTGCAGCATTGGACATGGATTATTCGCTCTACAAATATTGGATTGTAGGGCTATCCCACAGTTTGCGGATAAATACCATTGCGGAAGATTTCATGCCTATCTTGATTACATTAGCCGTATATCTTTTTTTGCCAACAGTCGTGTCTTTTTCCCTGTTTCAAAAGTTGGATTTACGCAGTCTGGAAAGGCGGTGATAGCGGCGTGCTTGCGTTATGTGTGTTATTGGCAACACTCTCTTTGTTCCTGCTGCTCAAACTGATTTATCAACGAAAACTGATCCGTGAACTCAAAAAGCAAATTGATTTTCTGATTGATCGAGATACACAAACAGAAATCATGGTAGAACAAACGGATGGCCCGATACAGGCTTTGGCTGCAAGTATCAATCATCTTCTGAAAAAGTATCGCAGCATGGGGCAAGAAATCGAAAGGAGCGATACTCTCTTTCGGGATACCATTACAAGTTTATCTCACGACTTGCGAACCCCGCTGGCGACAGCAAACGGCTATATTCAGCTCTTACAGGAACAGGATTTAACCGGGGAGCAAAAAGAATATGTATCGATAGCGGGAGAGCGAATTTCCGCTGTGAAGCTGCTTCTCGACCAACTCTTTGAATTTGCAAGGATTGAAGCCGATGAACTAAAACTAAATTGCAGAAACACGGATATTCACAGCGTACTTCGGGATGTTGTCGCCTCTTACTACGGCGATTTTGAACAAAAAAAATGTATTCCCCGTATCGCTATCCCAAGTACACCGGCTATCATTTGGGGCGATCCAGATGCATTGACCCGGATATTTTCAAATGTGGTTTATAATGCGCTTGTTCACGGAGAAGGAAATTATCAGATCACCGCAGTAATAGAGAAAGCTCAAACGGTCATAACCGTTAAAAATGCGTCGAGCAGTATTCAGCAGGAAGATATTCCCCATCTGTTTGACCGTTTTTACACCACCGACCAGTCAAGGACAAAAAAGACAACAGGACTGGGACTGGCAATCGCCCAAAGACTTGTGACCCGTATGGATGGAAAAATCTCGGCCTCTCTGCAAAATGGTATCTTTACAATGCAAATCGTATTTCCTATTATTGATCCATAAAGGGCTGCTTCGGCAGTTCTTTTTTTATCCTTAGACTTTCCTTAGACTTTTCATAAACAATTCCTAAACCTCTTTGGTACAGTATGAGCCATAGGAGGTATAAACAATGGTTAAAGTAGCTTTAGTGGTTTCTATCATCGCTTTGGCGGTGTGTCTGCTCATTGCCCTGAATGGCATATTGAGCGATGGTCTAAAGGGGTTAAAACAGAGATCAAAACCTATCGGGATTTCATTTTTGATTTATGCTGTGGCCTTTTTGCTTTTCATCTTTTTTCAATAACGGAGGTATTTTATGCTGCAAATCAAAAATGTAAATCTGAATGTTGGAAATGTCGCCTTGCTGTCCAACATCAATCTGACTTTAGAGCAAGGAAAAATCTATGGCATTTTGGGGCCGAACGGGGCCGGTAAAACAACGCTGTTCAAGTCCATGCTGGGCCTGACCGCTTTTTCAGGAGAAATCCTTTCAGATGGACAGCCCGTTTCCAGCAGATGCTTTGGAAGTTTGATTGAATACCCAGCTTTTTACCCACGGCTCACCGTAGAGGAAAATTTGAAGCTCCACGCACAGTATTTAGGTTTGAAACAGCCCAATATTGAAGCGGCGCTCAAGCAAGTCAATCTGCTGGACGCCCGGAAAAAGCTGTTCTCTCAACTTTCTTTGGGGATGCGCCAACGGCTGGGAATTGCCCGCGCCTTTTTAGGCAATGTTCAATATTTGCTGCTGGACGAACCTACCAATGGTCTTGACCCGATGGGAATAAAGGAAATCCGGCTGCTTCTGAAAGAACGCTTAAAATCTCCCCAACACTGTATTTTGGTATCAAGCCATAATCTGACGGAGATAGCTGCCGTTACGGATGTTCTTATTTTCATTCGCGGCGGAAAAATCATTAAGATTATAGAAAACGACTTTAACGAAAAAGAACTGGAAGCGCTGTATGAGGATATTATGACTTCCGGCCAGAGGGAGGAAGCATAATGGGAATGTTGATTAAAAATGAGTTTTCCAAGTTGAAGCGGGAATGGTTTATGGTGTTTCTCCTGTTATTGTCGCTTCTTCCCATCATCACCGGCGGCGCAGGAGCAGTTTTCAACAACAGCACAAAATCACTTGCTGACCTGTTCTTCTTTATGAATAACCAGTTTTCCATGTTCTTCCCAATGGTG
>CAQBGY010000258.1 GCA_948759685.1 uncultured Eubacterium sp. | reverse complement strand
CCCCACCTGGCAGAACCGTACTCCCTGCCATGCCGGAACTTCTTGGCGTTCTTTGCTTTGAAATATACCGCAAGCCGTAAAGCGATGCCGCAGCACACCCCGATCAGAAGGTCACTCGGATAGAAACTCGGCAGTGGATTGGAAAATAAACCTTCCAGCCCCGCCATGACTTCCATCATCTTTGCGGAAGCATCCTGCCCCGGCGATACCCGCCACAAACACGCTATCTTGTCACAGAAGTATCCGGCAAGCACATAGGGGAGGTTCATCAGGACAAGTTTCTTTTTGTCTACATTCCCGGTCTTTGCCTTGATATTTTCAGGAATGGATTTTAAGTCTTTGGCTATGCCGTTTATGATATTGCTCATAGGCTCTGCCCCCTGTCCTTGTTTTTCTCCCGGCTCCGTTCCCGGTTCTTGTCCTGCGATACTGCGTCCTTGAAATGGTTCAGTTTCTCCCGTAGGGAAACCCTGCCTTTCTTTTTTTCATTACCATAAACAAATTCTTTGAATGCCTGTGCGATTGCGTCTGCATCCCTGCCCTTGAAAAGCACCACATATTTTGGCGGTGCGGTTGTCTTGTCTTTCTTTATGGCAAAATCAACATTATACTTTTTTGCCACACGCTCAAATGACTTGATGTTGCCGTCCGTGATTTCGATGGACGATGCCCCCACGCCCTCTCCAATGAGCTTTTTCACAGAAGTTTTTCCATGCGTTCTCTGCGCTTTCTGCTTACGGTGGTTCAGGTACATCTTCATCGCCGCTTTCAGCACGTTGGCATCCAGCTTTGCCGTCTTTATCACAAGGGCAATCGTTTTTTGTGTCACTTCCTCCTGCATGAAGCACCTCCCTGTTATATTTCCGGGAAAATCCGTGTACTAAGGCGGAATCCCCCGGCAGATAATGTCATAGACAATCTTCACTTTAAAATACGCCATAGTTCTCCTTCCCACTTCTGGACATCGTGTCCAAAAGTTACGGTAACAGGCACTCTGTCCTGATATAATCCTCATATCCCTTTAATTCCATTTCTGCATCCGTATCATGGGATAAACAGATTCCGGTAAACCCGCAAAGGCTGTCAGCGGTCAGGAAATCTTGATAGAGCCTGCCAAAATCAGCGGCAAATTTCTCTATGATCCGTTCATGGCTGTCCTCCGGGCAGAGCTGGTAATAAATTTTCCTTCCGCTGCACTTTCCCCGCATATCCGAAAGAAAATAATTCATCTCTCCTGACTGTTTTACCGAAACCTGTATACAGTTGCCCCTCCTCCTTAACTGAAAGCAGGTAACACTACGCCTTGTGGAAACTGTAATGTTGGGATTCACGCCCGCTTTCCCACAGGCTTCCGCTATTTTCCCCAATAATGCCACGACCGCTCTTTTCTGAAAATCCACCTTTTCCATTCTTCTTCCTTTCCACCTCTGGACATCGTGTCCAGAAGTTATCATTTTTCATTTAAGCAGTAGATTGTGTGCAGGTTCGCAGACAGCTCATTGCCCATATACCCCACATCATCAAGCAATAATGCCTGGAACAGCACATCGCCCACACCGTCAAGCAGCACAATCCTCTGCTCCGGCTCCGTAAGGTGTCCGTATTCCACCCCATCCGAAACAACGGATTTCCTTGCCGCTTCACAATGGGTAAACAAGCCGAGGATATATTTGTTTGACATGATAAACGCATAGGTTTCCTGCCCGTCATGTGTCATGCGGCATTTCTCCGCCTCCCCTTCTGGAAGCGTGAAGATACACCGCACCGTTTCCAGACAAAGCCCGCTTTCATAATCCGGCTGTAACCGCTTCTTGTAACGCTGCACCCTCGCATAAATCCCCTCCCGGTCTATGACGGAATGGGTGCGCTTAAATTGCGGCTTTTTGCAGAGGATATCCAAATCCATATACACGTTGTTGATTATGGTTTTCTCTGCGTACTGCCGGAATGATCTTAACCTCAGCAGATAAGCAAGCGCCTCGTCCAGCTTTTCCTCCGATGTAATGGACTGGAAAGGCTTGCCGCCAAACTCCAGCCTGTCAAACATAAGCGGGCAGCTTCCCTTTTTCGCTTCACGCTCCATTACCCGCCTGACATCCCGCAATGATTCCATTTCTATCTCCTTTCCCGTTTCCCGATGCGCTGACCGGAAACAATAAAAAGGGCAGCTACAAATCTACTGACTCATAACCGCCCTTACACTGTTCTGTATTTATCTTTTTTAATACAGGGGTCTTCCACCCCCGTACCCCTGGAAACCTTGCCGGAAATGTGATTGAAAAGATAATCACATTTCCAACAAGGCTGAAAGTGCCACCCGCCACGCTCTGGCAGGCTCATTTTATTTCTACTCCCGCTGCTTCTGCGAAATGCTGCTTCCTGCCCATAAGTTCATTCTGCTTTTCTTCCGGTAACTGCCTGAAAATATCATCATAGTCAATATCCTCTATTTTCATTTTCCTCGCAAGCATGATGAGCTGTGTATACAGCCATTCTTCCCACAGGTCATTAAACAGCGCCTGGCTGTCCGTGAAAGTAAAATCATTCTCAAATCCTGTTGGCGGCGTGTAATATTGCAGCTTTACGAAGCCATATCTGCCAACATCAACCACCACAACGTCCACATCTTCCAGCTCCGCAAAGGCATCCGCCACTCTCCGGCATTTTTCCCGTTCTTCCTCTGTAATGTATGCTTTTTTATCCATAAGCCTTTCATCTCCTTACACATATTTTCTATACCCCTGGCAGAATGTCAAGCCTTGCCATCCTCTCCATAAAGGTTTCATCCGGCTCAAACTCCCGCAAAAGGGAAGTGTCAGCGAAGATAAACCTTTCTTTATATTGGTTCATAATATCCATCAGCATCAGGAAACATTCATGATGATAGAGGAAACTGGCAAGGCAGAGCAGTTCACTGTCCTTTAATTCCCCTGCCCTGAAATAATTTTCAAAATCATAATGGTCTGCAAATTTACAGAAAGCCAGTTTTTCCAGCAGCAATGCTTTTCCCATTCCATCCAGTTCCTCATATCTTTTCCTCAGTTCTTTTTTATCCATCCTGCTGTTCTCCTTTGCTTTTTCATCTCCATTTTTAGTAACTATAACCATCTCCATTATAGGAGCATAATAAAACATATTCAATAAGGAGCTGAAAGGAAATATCGCAAATTATGATTAAATTCGACAAACTTTTCCAAACATTAAAGGAAAACGGCATCAGCCAGTACAGCCTTTATACCCGCCACGGTGTCAGCCGGTCGCAGATCCAGAGATTGAAAAACAACCAGTCTGTCACCACCCACACGCTGAACATGATACTGAATATCCTGGGCAGGGATTTTACCCTGAATGACATCGCTGAATTTACGCCGGATACAGAACAGACGAAAGAATAAACTGCTCTGTTTTTTTCGCCGCCTCTGGACATTGTGTCCATAAGTCCGTTAAGTGATTCCTTTTTCCGCCCACCCGCCGCCGTACATATCGTGCTGAACCTCCTGCTGGTAGTAATGGCTCATGGTTGAGGGCGCATTATAAAGGGCGGTGATCAGGTATGCCCTGATGTTGGTGATCTTTGTTGTGGTTTCCTTCATACAGCCCATGACATACTCCACATGGCCGCTGTTCAGCTTCAGGAAGCGGGATTTCACAAGCTCGTAAGGGTAATCCTCCCCGTTGATGCGGATTGTCCTGCGCTTCACGCACACCACATCGCAGACGGTTTCATAGATTTCCTCGTACATCTCCTTTTCCCCATACTGGCCATACTTCATGTGGTGTTCATATTCCAGATTTTTGCGGATCAGCGCCATATATGCGCTCGTTTCATCCATCACATCCATCGTATCCGCTTTTCCCTGTGTCCCTGTGTTATCCACATCCCCCACGGATTGATTGATAGGATTGGGATAACTCATATCAGTATAATTCTGTTTAGTATAGTTATAGTCAGTATAATTAGGGTCTGGTTTCCCGACTTCTTGAAGTTGGTTTTCCCGACCTCTTGAAGTCAGATTTTCCGACCTGCTGAAATCGGTTTTTCCGACCTCTTGAAGTCGGCTTTCCTGACTTCTTGAAGTCGGCTTTTCCGACCTCTTGAAGTCGGTTTTTCCGACTTCTGTGGAAACATCAGTGTTGCAAGGCTCTTTTCTGCCCTCATCTATAATAAAATTCTTCACATAAATAATATCCGGTTTGCCAAGCCCCCGGCGTATTTTCTCAACAAGCCCTATCCCTTTGGCCTTATCTAGCTCCGCAAGAACCTTTACAGCCTTTTCCTTGCTGCATCCTAAATCTTCCCTGATATTATCTATTGTGTATATGATATATGCCCGATTTTCATCGTCCAGCCACCCGTTTTTCATGGAAAGTGACATCCGGTCAAGCATCAACCCATACAGGAGCTTAGCATCGCTGCTAAGCCCCTTAAAACGCTCGTCCTTTATCAGCAGGCGGGGAACACGGTAAAAAGAAAACTGCTCTGCTTCTACGCCATAGTAATAATCAAATCTCAATGGCTCGCCCATTCTGCCGCCTCCTTTACCGCTTACTCTGCCATTCCTCCAAAAGCCCGATAATGATGCCCTCTATATCGTCATTGGAATAGTCCTCCGGAAAATATCTGTTAATCTTATCTCCCTTAATCGTTACTTTCCTCTCTTTCGGCTTTTCCTCCGTCAGTATCAGCCTGACCATCGCCAGCGTCAGCTCGCCGCTTTTCCCATACTCTTTCAGCTTCGCCGCCTGCGCATTGGAAACCGATGCGCCCGTTTCCTGGAGAATGACTGTTACATACTGCTGCTGTTCTTCCGAGAGGAAAGAAATGTCAACCCCCTGCGCTATCCCTATCTTCTTTGCGTCCACCATGCCAAGCAGCTCATCCGAGAGCCTTGCAAGCCACACATACCTCTGCACGGTCTTTCCGCTTTCCCCTGCGGCTTCCCCCACTTCATCAAGGGTACTGCCGCCTTTGCTGCCCTGGTGCTTCATCGCTTCGTACTTCATGGCGTAAGCCTTTGCCTTTTCACTCGGTAAAATGTCCTCCCTCTGGATATTGGAATCCACCATGATAATCGTAGCTTCATCGTCCGTGTAATTCCTGACAATGACGGGCATCGTGTCAAGCCCTGCTTTTTCAGAACCCCGTTTCCTGCGGTGTCCGGCTATGATCTCATAGCCGCCTCCCTCCCTCGGCCTTACAATTCCGGGAACAAGCACACCATACTTGCCGATACTCTCCGTGGTTTCCTCCATCTTTTCATCATCAAGGACACGGAACGGGTGTCCTTTGAATGTATGTAAATCCG
>CAQBGY010000257.1:4897-5317 GCA_948759685.1 uncultured Eubacterium sp. | reverse complement strand
CAGATGATTGACAAAAGCTGCATGAATGAAAAGCACCCACTCTGCGTTTTCTTTTCTGTTGATGTAATAAACGATAGGTGATTTATCTAAATGGTATTGCTTCATATTTCATTGTTCCTCATCTTTCTTAATAGACTTTCAAACCAGTCGATATTGAATTTAATTAACGCCTTGCCATAAAGAGCGGAAGCAAATTGGTAATTAAGGATATCTTTATGTTCTTCTGAAACTTGAATATTTTCTGCCTCATCACATATTAACGTCAAGGCTTTATATTGTTCGTTTAGAAAACTTAAATGTTGCTGTATGGTTTTTTCTCGATTTTCCTTATCCGAAAATCCCATGAAATAAACTTTTGCTAATTCCGGATTTTTAGGTCTTTGTTGCTCTAAAGGACCATTTATCCAAGCAAAAAAGTGC
>CAQBGY010000257.1:3120-4887 GCA_948759685.1 uncultured Eubacterium sp. | reverse complement strand
ATAGAATAGACTTTTTTATACTTCCCATTATCAATAACTTCCTTATAGTCGATATAACCACAGTTCAGTAATTTTTTGATAGCTGCTTGTATGCCTCCCATACTACTGCTGTACATTAAGTTTATGCCTTTGTCTATTCTTTCTCTTAATTGATAGATTGTTCTATTATCCATAAGTAAAAGTCCAAGAATAATATTATCCATTTTAACCCTCCTTTATATTACTATTGGTAATATTACTATATATAGTACATGGCTAAAAGTCAAGGACTATAATAGTTTTGAGATAATAAAAAAGGTATAGGGTTAAAATCATCACAAGCCTTGTTTTATTTGTTTGGGGATAAATGTGGACAAATTGGAATAGCCTTGAAACAAATATGAAACCAATTGGGACACTTGATTTGATATAATAAATGCAGGTGATCACTATGAGATGTCCTAGATGTCATTCAACAGATTTGGTTCAGATAGGTCGTCTAATTTATTGTCGACATTGTATTTCATTTGGACAAATTCGTCCGACAAGTCAAAGTCAGTCTATTGAAGTCCAAAAGGCCAAGACTGATGTGCATTATGAATTAAGTTATGATTTAAGTATGACGCAACACCAACTTGCCTATCAAATTATTCATTTGATTAGACAACAGACAAATGTTTATGTGCAGGCAGTTTGCGGTAGCGGAAAAACCGAGATTGTTTACCCTGTGATTTGCGAGGCTTTAGCCCAAGGTAAAAAGGTGGGATTTAGTGTTCCACGAAAAGATTTAGCGATTGAGTTGTATGAAAGGTTAGCCAGTCAATTGAAAGGTACAAGGATTGCGCTTGTATATGGTGGACATCATGACCACTGTTTTGAAACATTAGTTGTGTGTACGACACATCAGCTCTATCGTTATTGGCAGTATTTTGATTTATTGATCATTGATGAAGCAGATGCATTCCCTTTCTATAACGCTAGGCTTCTCAATGAAATGGCGGTAAGTGCTTGTAAAGGTCAATTTATTTTGATGAGCGCAACTTCAAGTCAAATAAACTTACCCCCAAACTTTACGTGCGTTGAGTTAAATCGTCGTTACCATGGACATGATTTACCTTTACCAAAATTACGATTTTGCATAGATGGGTTGTTTCCCTTGTATGTTACGCCTCTATTACGAAAGCATATAGCTCAAAGCGGCTTGTGTTTGATTTTTGTCCCTGTTAAAAAAGATGCGACATTATTGGTAAAACGGTTAAAATGGTTAGGCATTAAGGCTATTCCCCTCACATCAATAAGCCCAAATCCTAAACAAATCTTAGAGGCTTTCAGAAACCATCAAATCAAGGTTTTGGTAACGACAACAGTATTAGAAAGAGGTGTGACCTTTGAGAATGTGCATGTTTTTGTCTATCGTGCTCATCATCGTGTTTTTAATCAGGCAACGCTAATTCAGATTGCCGGTCGAGTAGGCCGTAAGCCTAACTATCCTTTAGGAGATGTTTACTTTATGGCTAGAAGAATAACGAAGGAGATGAGCGGATGCCTAGCTTATGTGCGAGAGAAGAATGCTGCTTAGTCTGTGGCACACCTTTATGGCTAGACAAAACAGGATATGCTTTATTTAAAACCAAAGGTCGCCTTTTATGTGGCAACTGCCAAAGACAATTGGTGCCATCTAGGCATCGTCATGTTTTGTATGAATACAATGATTTTTTTAGAAGCTTGTTATTCTCTTATAAAGCTATCGGTGATTTAGCTTTGGCACCGGTTTACTTAGATGGGTAT
>CAQBGY010000257.1:0-3110 GCA_948759685.1 uncultured Eubacterium sp. | reverse complement strand
ACCTAGTTATAAGAAGGATGATGAGTGTTCATTTTGGTATAAAGGGCGTTTACTGTAACGCCCCCACAAACTTATAATAAATCGTAACGATTTTCTCTTTTCCTTTGCGGTAACGCCCCATGTTGGGTGTTTCGTAGATTGTGATTTTCTCAATCAGCTCATGGAGCATGAAGCTGTCGAGTTCCTCAAAACTGGTGTACTTCTGGATTAGCTTTGAGAAACGCTCCACGTCAGACCTTGCGGCATTGGAAGCGTCAATGCGTTTTTCCAGTTCACGGATGGTTCGCTGCAATGTTTCTTTTTCTTCATCGTAGTTCCCGATAAGCATCGTGAAAATATGGTCTGGCAGCTTGCCAGAAAGATTGTCCTCATACGCCCGTCGGAGCTTTGCGTCAAGCCCTGCAAGCTGATTCCTTGAAGCAGTCAGCTCGGATTTCATCTGCGACATTTTCTTCTGGTCGTCAGAGCATTTCTTTTCTGTCAGTTCCCTTACCGCCCGTTCCGTATCCTCTGTAAACAGGACGGCGTTTCTTTTTATGTCCTCACGGACAAGGCGGGTAATCACATCGCAGTTGATGTAATGGCTTGAGCAGGCGAATTTCCCCTGCTGGTGGTGGCGACCGCATACATAGTAAATATATTTCCCATTATGTGTGCGGTGTTTCCGCATTGCCGTCCCGCAGGCTTCGCAGCGGAACAGTCCAGAAAAAACATCGGGGTCTACATGGTGTGGGCTGTCCTTGCGGGGTTGGATTTTGCGGGAGTGGAGTGCTTTTTGCGCCTGCTCAAACAATTCCTCGGAGATAATCGGTTCGTGCATACCCTTGACGACAATCCAATCCTCCCTGTCATTCTTCACCCGTTTTTTTGTGCGGTAGGACGGTGTGTACTGCCTGCCCTGCACCATGCTCCCAATAAACATCTCATTCTGCAGCATGGTTCGGATATACGTTTGACACCAGTAGCGTTTGCGGACAAAAGCCCCGTCTTTCTCTGGGTCGTGGTTTTTAAATCGGTTGTACTCTGCGGGGGAGAGTACGCCCTCATTGTTAAGGGTGGTCGCTATGCTCCTTGAACCCATGCCGCCCGCACACATCTCAAAGATGCGTTTTACGATGGGGGCTGTTTCCTCATTGACAAGCAGCTTGTGTTTGTCTTTCGGGTCACGGACATACCCGTAAGGGTCGAGCGCACCCAGATACTCGCCACGCATCGCTTTCATGTGCAGCGAGGATTTTATCTTTGTGGAGATGTCCTTTGCGTACATGTCGTTCAGGATGTGCTTGAAGGGCGTGATGTCCATGCTGCCCGTGTTATTGATGGTGTCAACATTGTCATTCACCGCAATGAAGCGCACGCCCTTTTCGGGGAAGTAAATCTCGGTGTACTGTCCGCACATGATATAGTTCCGCCCAAGCCTTGATAAGTCCTTTACGACAACCATGTTGATTTTGCCGTTTTCAATGTCGCCTATCATCCGCTTGAAATCTGGTCTTTCAAAATTCGTCCCAGAGTACCCGTCGTCGATATAAATATCCCCGACTTCCCATCCCTGCCTTTTCACATAGTCGCTGAGCATCGCTTTCTGGTTTCCGATGCTCATGGACTCATGCTCGGCAGAATCCTCGGACGACAGCCTGCAATAAATCCCTGCGGTATAATTCTGCTGTTCTCTCATAAAATAAATGCCTCCTTTTTGGGAAACAGCAGGAAAGTGTAACCTACGCTTACAGTATATAAGTCTGTAGCGGCACGGTCAAATGTGCGCCTGCTGTTCCCGTCATGCATACGGGTTTTCGTAGAGGATTTTTTTGACAGCCGCCTGGTGTATGACCTCGCTTGCCGTCCTTGCCCCGTTGAAGATGCTGACAACACGGATGTTGTCTTTTGCGTCAAAGGTTTCCCTCTGATGCGGGAAAGAGCCTGCACCGCTACAAGCCCCTTTGTGGGTAACGTGTCCCCTTTCTGGAATTGTTTCCATGCCATTCCTCCCATCTTTCCTGCGGGTCATTCCCGCCCGTCTGTTTTCGGGATGACTTCATAATCAAAGCCCATCCGCTGGTTGCAGTATGTGCAGACGTCTTTCTCGGTCTGCCCTTTGTCAAGCCTTCGCAGGATGTAAGCACCTGTGCTGTAAAAATTGTCCGCACAAGTTCTGCATAAGCAGAGCTGAAGCCTGTTTGGGACGGGGGAGATAAGACCGATGCTGACCGCCAGCGCATGGTTTACGCCACGGATATGTTTTTTGTCCAGCCGTCCGATATACCCCTCAAGCCGCTGCTTGCTGACCGTGCGGAGCTGCTCAAGAAGCACGATGGAAGGGAGCTGCAAGCCGCATTCAGCGTCGATAAAGTAGTGGGTGGGCAGCTTCGGCTTTGCATCAACCTTGCTTGAGATGGATGCGACAATGACGGTAGTGCTGTGGCGGTTGCCTGTGTTATTCTGGATGATAAGGACGGGGCGGTAGCCTTCCTGCTCCGAGCCTATCCCTTTCCCCAAGTCGGCGTAGTACATATCGCCCCTTTTATATGTTCTTTCCATGTTATGTGAACCTCCTGTGAAATTTAGGCGGTGAGAGCCGCCTATGTAGCAGCCAGACGCAGGGAATCGTTTAAGGTCGGGAGAGTGTGAAAAACCCATTTTCCATTGACCGCCCCGTAATCTGGCTTGATTATGAATAGAGAGCATTTTCTATTTGTCCCCGACACCCCGAAAATGCTGATGCGTGATAACGCAAGGGAAGTCACCAAACGGTCAGCAGCGAACTGACGCCACGGGAGTTGCACCCCAACTGTCGGTCTGACAGAGCCGCCCCCATTGCCTGCGGCGGACTGGTTACCGCTCGGACTGTGGCTGGACGGGAGTATCATTGTCCTCTTTGTGGGTCTTGGCGGAATCGGGAGCTGCCCGATATTTTCAGTCGGTATTTTCCGCTTGCCGTCTTTCGGCGGGTCATGGCGTACCGCTGCACACGCTTATGCTTATTACAGCCACAAAGAGAATGTATTTGGTGAATGGTTATTCGGTTTTCAAAGAGCCGTCCCGTTTTCGCCATACATAGGAAAACTGGGTGAGAGTTTTTTGTCCTCTCACCCAGTAGCCGATGGGAA
>CAQBGY010000256.1 GCA_948759685.1 uncultured Eubacterium sp. | reverse complement strand
AGCCGCAAAGTACATTGCTGCTATTGGTTTCCGCCTTTGTGAAAGGAAACTGGCGGAAGATTTATGACTATGCACTGGGCCATTATTTTAGGTTTCTGAGCTACGGAGACAGTTCACTGCTGATACCCTAAGACTTCATCACGGATAGATACTGTACAACAAGAGTTCATTGTCGAAATTTAGTCTTATCAGTAAAAACAAACAACAGAAAACTCAATATGACAGCAGAAGAATTAGGTCAAATGATATGGAACGTGAAGGAACTCCTTCGCAATGTATATGACAATAAGGACGTAGAGGATGTAATCCTTCCGTTCACTCTCCTTCGCCGTCTGGACTGCGTACTTGTAGGTTCAGAAAACCTTGTGGCAGCCAACATGAAGCAACTTGAAGAACTGGGTCAGACCTCACAAGAAGATATCGACAATATGATGCCGATGCTCATGGATGCTGCCGGCTACAAATTCTACAATACGAGCGGTCTGTCACTCTCTAAGTTGATAACAGTTCCCGCCGACCTGACGAATAACTTCAAGACCTATCTTGAAGGCTTTAGTCCGAACATCCGTGAAATTCTGAAAAACTTCACCGGTAAAGGTGAAAATGCGAGTCTGAGCGATATTTTTTTAAACCTTGCCCGCAAGAATCTTCTGCTTCAAGTAACTAAAGCTTTTGTGCTGGACATCGACCTCAGTCCCGACAAAGTAGACAACCACATGATGGGCACTGTTTTCGAAATTGTCATTCGTTACGCAAAAGAATCTGTAGGTATCGGTGCCGGTCAATTCTATACTCCTCGTGACATCGTCCGCTTGATGACAGAGATTACCTTGCTGGGCCAAGAAGATAAAATTTACCAAGATGGTAAGATAATCTCTGTGTATGACCCCTGCTGTGGTACGGGCGGCATCTTGACGTTGACCAAAGATACTATAGAGGAAACGGCAAAAGAGCGTAGAGTGGATGTAACCGTCAACCTATTTGGTCAGGAGTTAAATGACAAAACATACGCACTCTGCAAGAGTGATATTATCATGAAGGGAGACGAAGCAAAGGGTATCGCTGTAGGTGACACGCTTCTCGTCGATGAGTTCCGCGACCAAAAATTCAACTTTATGCTGGCGAACCCTCCATACGGTGTAGACTGGAAACGTGAATACGATTCTGTTTCTGCCGAAGCGGAAGATAAAAGCAGTCGCTTTGCTCCGGGACTGCCCGACAAGAGCGATGGTCAGTTACTCTTCACCTTGCACATGCTTCATAAGATGGACCCCAAAGGCAGCCGCGTAGGCATTCTCTCTAATGGTTCACCATTATTTAACGGTGGTGCAGGTTCCGGTTGGAGCAATATTCGCAAGCACATGCTTGATAATGATTTACTTGATGCTATCATTGCTTTACCCGGCGGTTTATTCTATGGCACAGGTATCGCTACCTACCTTTGGATATTTGATAACAAGAAACCCGAAAGCCACAAGAATAAAGTGCTACTGATAAATGCAGCTAAAGACGAGTACGTCCAGCCCATGCGCAAGAATCTCGGTATGAAAAATGTCTTGGTCAGCGATTACGGTCGAAGTGAAATATGTCGTATCTACCATGATTTTGAGACTTGCGACAACGCAAAACTCATGGATAAGGATGATTTCTTCTACACTTATATTACCGTTGAGCGCCCTCTCCGCCTTACATACAAGGATGTAAAGACGAAGTATACTACGCTCGATAAAAAGAAGCAGAGCGAAGCTTTGGCAAACATCGTTGCGTTGGACAATATTGATACAGAACGCACCGATGCTGAATTCTTTGCTTACTTGGAGTCGAAGAAGGTAAAGACTACCGCAAAACTTATCAAAGATTGTCGCACCTTCTTTGGTGAAGTATCTGAAACCGCTCCCGAGGTTCATGTCATACCACTTGATGATAGCAGCGACTTAGTTGCTGACACTAATTTACGTGACTATGAGTCGATTCCATTCAAGACGGATATTCAAGAGTATTTTCAAAACGAAGTTCTTCGCTTTGCTCCTGACGCATGGATGGATAGAGAAAAAGACAAGATAGGTTGCGAGTTCCCTATTTCAAAACTGTTTTATGAATATCAGCCGCTACGCTCAGTAGAGGATATCCTTGCGGATATTCGAGCACTTGAAGAAGAGGAGGAACAGGAATTATCTTCATTGTTGAATGATTAAAAAGATAGGTAATGGAACAGTACGATAATTATAAGGATAGTGATATCGCTTGGTTGGAAAATGTACCTAATCATTGGGATATTGCACCATACAAGCGAGCTGTTATAATAAAAAACGGCAAAGATTATAAGGATGTTCAAGTAAATGAAGGAGGTTTTCCTGTAATAGGATCAGGCGGCGAATTTGCCAAAGCGAGTAACTATCTTTATGATGGCGAGGTAATTTTGATGGGACGAAAGGGAACTATCAATAAACCTTTATATTTTAAAGGAAAGTTTTGGTCTGTCGACACGATGTTTTACTGCATACCTCGTAAAGCTGTATGTGGCAAATATATATACTATCAAGCAACAATATTTCCATTTAACTTATATTCAACATCAACTGCACTGCCCAGTATGACACAATCGGATTTATGTAATAATCCCATTGTACTCCCACCATTAGCAGAACAGCAGCAAATTGCCTCCTACCTCGATACCAAGACGGAGAAAATTGACAAGATGATTGCTAAGGCAAAAAAGAAAATAGAATATCTTGGTAAACTTAAACAATCAGTTATCACTCGTGCCGTGACACGAGGACTGAATCCCAATGCACCACTAAAAAATAGTGGAGTAAAGTGGATTGGCGATATTCCTATACACTGGGACATCGCCTGTTTACGTTTCTTCTTAAAACTTATAAACGGACGTGCGTATTCACAAAACGAATTGCTACCAAGTGGAAAATACAAGGTACTTCGTGTTGGAAACTTCTTCACAAATGATTCGTGGTACTATTCAAATATGGAACTAGGACCCGACAAGTATTGTGATAAGGATGATTTACTATATGCTTGGTCAGCTTCTGTTGGCCCATATATTTGGAATGAAGCAAAAACTATATATCATTACCATATATGGAAAGTGCAACTGGCCACATCAATGGATAAAATGTATTCATATTATTTATTAAGAGCAGTGACAAATCAAAAAATGGGCGATATGCATGGAAGTACAATGATGCACATTACAATGAGTGATATGAATAAAACAAAGATTCCAATACCTCCTATTTCCGAACAACAACAAATCGCCACCTACCTTGACATAAAATGTTCAAAGATTGACCACATTATTGCTACCCAAAAGAAAAAAATTGCTTACCTTCAGGAACTGAAACAAAGCCTTATCACCAATGTAGTGACAGGCAAGATAAAAGTAAGCTGATACATTATAGAATATAAGACCATGAAAGCAAGCAATAACAAGGAAGAAGAAACTCATTTCGTAAAGCGAGATAAATTTGCCATAACCGCAGAATATAAGCAATGGTTTGCCGATATCAAATCTCGTTTGCGAAACAGTCAGATAAAAGCAGCCATCAAAGTAAACAGTACACTGCTGGAGTTCTATCGGAACTTAGGTCGTGACATTGTAAAGATGAAAGCGGAACAAGCATGGGGAAGTATTGTTTTGCAACAGCTTAGCTTTGATTTTCGAGATGAATTTCCTGATATGAAAGGATTGTCATACACCAACTTGCGATATGTGGCACAGTGGTTCAGATTCTATACAAACGATAAGGAGGCAATTTGCCAACAACTTGTTGGCGAATTATCTATGCCACAAAAATTCGCTCTTGTGCCCTAGGGACATCACGGCAGCAGACCGTCTTTTGAAAGATGACAATGACAACCCCAGTATAGGACTGCTGGTATGCAAGTCGAAAAACGAGACCGTGGTTAAATGGGCTTTTGAAGGCATCGACCGACCACAGGGAATAGCAACCTATGAGCTTGATGAAGTACTGAAAAAAAACACTGGCAGAGAAACTGCCAAGTATTGAAAACATAGAAAATGCAATAGAAGAGTAAATTGTGCAGAAACACTGCACTGTTATACACGAGCTTTGCTATCATAAAACGAAAATAGGAACCGATATGTTTGGACTACTAAACGAAACTCTCTTTGAGAAACACATGGCAGAATATCTTGCAGAAAGCAAGATGTACAATCAGCGTACACCAAAGGATTTCAATATTCAAAAGTTGGTGGACTCAGATATGCTTTTACAGTTCTTACGCGAGCAACCTATGTGGCAGAAACTTATCAATCAAGGCTTCGCTAACGAACAAGACGCACTAAACATTGTGATTGAAACCATCAACACGAAAATTAACCGTGGTGAGAGTTTACTGTCACTGTTGAAGAACGGCTTCATGCTGCAAGGCCGACGCATCCGGTTAGCAGCTTTCAAACCGGAAATGACTCTTGATGCTGCTGCTGACTACCTCTACCAGAAAAATATCTTCAGCGTGGTTCGCCAGATGAAGTACAGCACCCTAGGTTTCGATAAAAATAATGAACTTGACCTCTGTATCTTGTTAAATGGTCTGCCTATCATTACCCTGGAGCTGAAGAACGAAGCTACCGGTCAGACTGTGGTGAACGCCATGCACCAATATCAGACCAACCGTCATCCGCAGAACCGTATGCTTCGCACCTGTCTAGTGCACTTCGCCATGGATAACAACCGAGTGATGATGACCACCAAGCTGGCCGGCGATAACACACAGTTCCTACCATTCAACAAAGAAACGGTAAATCCACAAGTAGAGGGAGATTATCCAACCTGCTATATGTGGAAAGAGGTGCTGCAAGCTGATTCTTTACTAAATCTCATTCAGCATTTCATTAAACGCATTACACCTAAGAAGGGTGAACCGTTCTATATATTTCCCCGTTATCACCAGTTGCGTTGCGTACGCAACATCATTAGCGACGTGCGCGAGAAAGGCGTAGGTCAAACCTATCTCGTGCATCACTCTGCAGGTTCAGGCAAAACAAAGAGCATGTCATGGCTGGCCTTCCAACTGGCAAACCTTCAGAATATAGACAACACTCCAGTATTCGATTCGGTTATCATGATTACCGACCGCATTGTGCTCGACCGGAACATTGCCGATGAAATAAAAGGAATGGAAGAAGTAGCCGGTACTGTAAAAGACATCCGCAAAGGTTCACGTAATCTGGCAAAGGCATTAGCAGAAGGCGGTCACCGCATCATCATCTCCACTGAACAAAAGTTCAGCTTTGCGTTATGAAGTTACGAAAAGAGTGTAATTTATTGGAAATGAGCGTAGGTTAATTGCTC
>CAQBGY010000255.1 GCA_948759685.1 uncultured Eubacterium sp. | reverse complement strand
ATCGGCTGAAAAACAGCCGATAAAATTGTCGTGGCGGAAAATAGAATGATTACTTCTCAAAATTATTAGTAACTTTGGAATATAATCCTTATCCCTTTATAATAAGGACTTTGGGTAGATTTCCCGATTTCGAGGTAACGAATTGCCAACCGTTCTTGTTGCTGTATTCTGCTTTGATATGCTTTCTTGGCAACTCAATTTGACTACAAATATAATCAATATATATCAGACTTTTCTGCGCTCAGGGAAATAAACAACGATTTTATTTCCCTGAGCGCATCTGAACTTTCAGCATATCTTCCCCCAAAAGCATATCTGCAACAAATTGCTTATAATCATTTGCAGTTTGTGGTATAGAATAAAAATATTTTTGTAGTTTAGCATTATTATCAGTTCCGTATCCTAATAAGTCATAACTCTCTTTTTGCCATATCTTATCACTTGGCTGTATAAATAGACCGTTCTTCCCCTTTAAACGATACATATACGTTATCATTTGGTGAATATCGTCTCGACTGATTTCTCTTTTATATTTTGCATCTATAATATAGCAGTCTTCTTCTCTATAAAAATCGGGATAACGTGGAAATTTATTTTTTGCCAAATATATTCGTCCAGTTCCTTGTTTATTATTTGGGTGTTTGAATCCTTGCTTTGTAAGCATAGAGGCAAGATACTCTTCCCATAAATAAGATACATCAAACAAAACTCCATATATTTTATCCTCTTTTGCTCCGTACTTAATTTTTTCGTGTCTTAATATACGTAAGCAGAGCCTTTGGAGTGGTGTATAACGGAAGTAATATGGATGATTTACAATTTTTGAATTGCTTTTTATTATCTTCTCTCTTTCTTGCCTACTATAACTTGGAGTTGCGGATATAATTTGAGCAACACTAGCATGCGTTTCTGCATCATTTTCCAACAACATTTTTCCGAATGAAGTTTTGCCAATGTAGTCTATCGTATGTCGTATCAGCTCCGTTACATGATTGTCATAACTAAATTCTCGTGTACGATAAGCGATACGACCGTTAAATGGCAAATTTGTTTTCAAATGCCTATTGATATCTATTACACCTCGTATATTAGCATCATTGTATTCATTTCGCAGGTATTCTTTATATACTCCTTGTGCTAATGCTTCTTTGAGAAACTTAGGAAATAGATATAAAAGGAAATCGAATATTCGTTCATTTGTAGTTCCATGTGATAAGTTTACAACATTGACACATAAAACTTTTTGAAGCATATAATGTAAAAAGAAATCTTCTGCATTATTTGAAAAACGGGAATGGATGGAAACGGATTGTCCATTTATGTTTATGAAGCCGACCATATTTCCTGTTTCCAGTATAGCTTTTGTACATTTATTATCTTTCCAGTTGGTTTGTAACGAAAATAGATATTGACTCCCCATTTCATCCTCGCACTGGCTAAATGAATGAGGATAAACAAGCAGGTCATTACCCTTATCGTCTAACAATTCTGATATTTTTCTGTTAGCAATATTATTGAATGACAGATATTCTTCGAAGTTATCTGAAGAATACGGTGTATTATCCTTCAATATCATTGTTGCCATTTTCGTTATAATAAACAGATTCAAGCATTTTTAGATTCTCCATAGCATTTGCTGTTCCCCTTAGATATTCAAAAAGCACTCCTTTCAAGTGATTTTCCCAAAGGTGTCTGTATGCAGATTTCTTGTTTGTATGCTCCTCATTGAGATAAAGTTGCAATTTGCTGAAATAAGAACCGCCAATATGATATGCTGCATTTAACCCTTCTATACCAGTATTGGATTCATCGTTCCATATTGCTGCATTCAAGCGTTTCATTATTTCTATAACTTCATCTTTCATTTCTTGAAGTTCATCCAGCATTCCTGTATTTTCATTTGCTTTGATTTCTTCCCATGCGAAACGACGTCGCATGGCAAAATCCATGCTTTCCACGCTACGGTCTATGTCGTTCATTGTACCTATTATATAAACATTACTTGGTACATAGAATCCGTCATAGAATGGATCTGTTTTATCCGTTATCAGATTTTGGTATTGCGTTTTAACTAATCCACTTTCTCCACGATAGCCTGGGTCTATGCTAAAAAACAATTCTCCAAATATCTTTGAAATTTCCCCACGATTGATTTCATCTATAATGAAGATAAATTTTTTTGAAGTATGGGGATTAATATCAGCAGAAATGTTGCTCAAATACTGTTTTCTTATGTAGTCACCTATTGACTTTGTATATGTGTCATTTTCATGACAAGTTCCTGTTTCTAAATAAGCTAGCATCTTTTCATCTGATACACGCCATCCCGATTTTTCAGGAACAGATATACATTCTGTTGATGATAATGACGTTTTAATTATGAGGTTACTTCTAAAACTTGGAATTTCTATGCTACCTTTTTCTCTTAGATCTTCTTTAAAAGAAAGTAATGCCTCTGATGCTGATTTATAAGCAATAAAATTTTGCTTGCCTCTAATTGCTTCTATACAGAAGTTTTTAAACACCCCATTCTTTCTTTCAAACCCAATATTTCCATTGCTGTCCGGTGGAGTCGGACGTAAGCCCTCTACAAAATCAGTATAGTCATAGGAAGGGTGGAATTGCACAAAACCATACTCTGCATCCATTGCTTCTGCTATGGCTTTAGCCAAATATGTTTTTCCTGTCCCTGGTGCTCCAGTTAGAATGAGATTTTTATTAACTTCTAACAACTTAATGTATTTTTCGTATTTATTATTATCTTCCATATCAGTATAGCTGCTGTTTAATAAGTAATTTGAGATATATTGGGGAATATCATTTCTTTGATTCAATGTCCCATAAGGCTGCCATTGCTTTTCAGTAGATTGGATATTAAATTCGGAGGTTGGAATGTATCCTTGTTCCTTAAAGCACAATCAAGCAACATCAATATAATGCGAATAATATGATTCATTGCCATCATCATCTACACCGGCATAATGAATTTTATCTTTAAATTTATATTGAGACAATGCAATTCCAATACCCCAAAGACCGAAATTATTATTGGTGCAACAGATAATATCCCCTGCTTTTATTTGTTTAATTAACGTGAATGGTCCTATAGCTGTTTGGTCATCAAGATATTCTTGTTTTATCTCATCAATAGTATAGTTTGTGTAATCTGTATGATTCCATCCTATTGACATGAGATTTTGGGTAAGAAAACCTTTCCATGCAATTTCTTTTTGTCCCTTACAATGAGTGGGGCAGATAAAATAACACTTATGTTGATTTTGCAAATCAGAAATATCCAAATCATTAGGAATAAAGAAATTAGCAGTATCTTTTTCTATACCCAATGCGGCCATGAAACGTTCAAATTGTTCTGACAGATAATCGTCTGATATTTCTTTATATAATTTTAGCTCACGAAATTTGTTGTTAGTCTGAGTGCCATCTCCATGATTGGATGTATGCTTTTCTCTTGTGTTATTTTTATAACCGACAAATCGACTTGGAGCAAATAGTAAGGTGTTACCAAATGGCTCAACCACATACCATTTCCCTCTTTGAAATCGTTGCAAAGCCCATTTTCTATTCTCTACTATTGTACTTTTGGCATAAGAATATAGAGTATAGATGTTTTTAACGACATCTATTCTGTTTTCTATGAAATCTGTCCTTTCCATTGTTTGCTTTCAAAATAAACCATACAAAAGTACAAAAAATCCGTGATGCTACATTTGATTATCACGGATTTTACTATGATTTACAGCTTAATACCCCGATTTTGTTTCTTTGTAGGCATTCCCAATGCTTCCATAAACTCGTCTTTCTTTCGTCTGAACCAGCTAACGTGTGAAACACCGTCAATGTTGAGTTCAAATTTTCCTTCTGTGTCCTGTTTGAGAGAGCAGACCGCACCGTCAGCCTTGAAGTGTCTGTTGAACTCTCGGGAATATAGTTCACCTCTAATGGAAACATCTTTGAATGTGCATAGCTTTCTAATAGCAGCATCACCAAAATTCAGAGTATCACGCAGAAACTTTATTGTCGGCATTAATTTCTCTACATACGGAAAATAGCGTTTGACAAAATCCACAAACTTGGACAGCTTGCTGTTCGTATGCGCTTTTCATTTCTCGCATCTGCTTGATATGCCGTTCCTCTTTTCGTTGGGCATCCTCTTCAAGTTCAATGATTCGATTCTGTAAGGTTACATTTTGTTTCTCCAATGTTTTGACCTTATTACTGCCGAAAAGAGAACCTACACTTTCGGCTATGTTGGTGGCGGCTGTTGTGGCAGCCTCTTTCAGTTTTTCGGTCTGTACCTCTTTCTTTACTTGCCTGAGTTCCTCCTGTGCCGTTTCCTTGCGGTCTTGGAGTTGTGCTATATCGGTCTGTAATTGCTCCGTCTGCTGCATCAAATCACGGTAATACTTCCGTGTGGAGATATGCTTCGCTTCCGAACCGTCAATACCACGCTGCAATCCGTAACCGCTCATGGCTTGGGCGTAAGTGTCCTGATAGGATTTGAGCTTGGCTCGTGTCATAATATCATCAGCACACAATCGGGCTGTATCGGTTGGTTTCTTGCGGTATCGCTTCTTAACCTGTTCCTCTTTCTTCTTGCGCTTGCGCTCTCCCTTGACTATCGGTACAAGGGTGGCGTGTATATGCGGTGTCTGCTCGTCCATGTGCAGGACTGCCGACACGATATTCTCTCTACCGAAGGTATCGGCAAGGTATTTCAGATTGTCGCTGCACCATTCATCAAGCCTGCCCTCATTGGTGATACGTTCCATATCCTCGTGTGTTCCTGTGAGCAGGACACGGATAGCCCTCACTTGGTTGTTACCGATTTTACGTGTCAGTCCTGCGGTGTCCAATCGGTGCTGTATGGCTTGTGTCCTGCTTTCCACACCATCAGGAAACCTTTTCAGTTCCCGATTGAGGTGCGTCCTGCTCTCATCAGCATTCTTCGGTTTGATGGTGCGCTCGATATGCGCTGACATGGCGGTATCCGTTCCGCTTGTCTTTTCCATGTGTAATACTGCATAACCCATGTATAATCCTTTCTTTTTAACTTGTGAAACAATGGTTGATGGTTTACTTCCATACGGCTTCTGCCGTTGGCTGGGGAGTGTCCAGAGAGGTGCAACCTCTTTGGCTTATTGGGGGATTTTCAGCGTTGCTTGCAATGCGGCTCGGAAAATTCCCTAATAAGCTACGGCATTTTCCATTGGCAAATATCCGTGTCGCTGCAAGCATACCTCTCCCTACATTTTCAGCCCTCGTTTTTTCGGTGGCTGCATCATCCGCCTTGCGGATTGGACTTGCTTCTCCTGCTTTA
>CAQBGY010000254.1 GCA_948759685.1 uncultured Eubacterium sp. | reverse complement strand
TAAGATTATTGGTAAACGGATTTGTTGCATTACATGGATTCTATCGCTTTTGCTACTTATGGTTTTGTTGACATTTCAGTTGACACATGAGCGTCACAAGGCTTATCTGGATGCAAATCGCACCTTTCTTCAAATGGAACAGATATTAGCTGAAAATCAGGAAGAGCTTGTCAAAATTGAGGAAGCATACAAGCTGGACTGCATCCACGCAGCAGAGGAAGTGTCCCGCATTTTAGACAAAAATCCAGAGGCGATTTATTCTATCGACAGGCTCAAACAGATTGCGGAAGAAACGGTGGTAGACGAAATTCATATTTTTGACCAGAAAGGAGAATTATTTTCTGGCACAGAGCCGCAATATTATGGTTATACGATGGATTCTATCGAATCAATGAACTTTTTCAAACCTATGCTTACGGATAAATCCTTACAAATGGTCCAAGATGTCACAGAAAATATGGCAGAAGGGAATCCGATGCAATATTCAGCAGTCTGGAACGACAGTGGGAGGTTTATTATACAAGTCGGAATAAGTCCGGTTTACTTTATGCTGGCATCGCAGAAGAATGATATCTCTTACATTTTTTCTTTGTTCCGCGTAAATCCAAACGTAAGCTATTATGCTATTGATGAGAAAAGTGAGGTAATTATAGGGTCCAACCGTTTGCAGGCTGTGGGAATCAAATGTTCTGATGAGGGGTTCCAGTTTGAGGATATAAAAAATAAGCCAAAAGGATTTTACAGCAAAATCAATGGACAAAATTCGTTCTGCGTGTTCAAAAAAATTGGTTCCAGTTATATCGGACGGATAATTTCTATCAATTATCTATACCAGGATATTCCTCATCTTATGCCGCTTATTTTGGCTGGCCTGATGATAATATCGTTTATCCTGACAATATTGATCAGAGGATATATGGATAGATTTGTGGTGAAAAAAATCCAAGATGTGATACAGAAGCTGAAATTGATCATGGAAGGCAACCTGGAAGAGCGGGTCAATGTCCAGGGCAGTCTGGAATTTTTAGAACTTAGCAGCTACATCAACCAAATGGTTCAGAATTTAACAAATGCCAATGATATAGAGCAGCACATTAACAAAGCCCTGCGAACTGCATTGAAAGCGGGCGAGCCAGAAAAATCCCTGAAGTGCATATTGGAATATTTAGGCAGGTTATTGTGCGGAAAGCGGTCCTATATATTTGAAAGAAACAAACTGGGGGGTGATGACAATACCTATGAGTGGGTTGCAGAAGGAGTTATGGCAGAAAAAGATAATCTGCAAAATCTCCCGTCTGAGGTCTGTGAACATTGGTATAAAATGTTTGCAGAAAATGAATATATAATGTTTGAAAATATAGTGGAAATGAAGCAAACAGACCCACTTCAGTACGAAAATCTAAAAAAACAGGGTATAGTATCCATCGCAGTAGTCCCATTACGTGATAGCGATAATGTGGTTGGATTTTATGGAGTGGATGACCCACCTGCGGAAATGTTAGCTCATACCACAACTATGCTCCGTGTCATGGGACATTTTATCGAAGCATTGCTTAGGACAAGAGATCTTGTAAGAAACCTGAAGCGGATGTCTTACTTAGACCAGTTGACTCAGATTGGGAATCGCCATGCACTCTGGGAATACATAGACAAAACACAGAGCAAAGATATTAGTATCGGTATTATTTACTGCGATATTACAGGCTTAAAATGGGTAAACGATAACGAAGGCCATGAAGCTGGTGACCGGTTAATCCTCTCCGCCTGTGAATGTATGAAAAAGGCGTTACATGGCTATGAGCTGTTTCGCTTGGGCGGCGATGAGCTGTTGGCGGTGTGTACCAGAATCAGCGAAGCAGAGCTACATGAAAGCGTAAAGCAGCTTACAGGCAGCATGAATGAATACGCCGTTGTACTGGCCGTTGGAGCTGCTTGGAAAAGTGACTGTACAGAAGGGATAAGCGGTATAATGGCCGAGGCGGAAAATTTGATGTATAAGGACAAAGCGGCATATTACGCCGCCACCGGAATCGAAAGAAGGCGGCAGTGAAAAATGGGATGGTTACTCCCCTTCCTGATGCTTCGCATTATATTAAAAGAATCATCTGCATATGGGGTATTTATTTTGTGAATGAGAGGAGAAATTAAGTATATCATGGATTCTTATCAAGAAAAGGAAAAGAAGAAATATAGGGTAAGGTTTAGTGGATGGATGATATTTAAGATGGTTGCCTGGATAACCATAATTCTTCTTGCTTTAGCTTTGCCGATTGCAATAATCGTTTTTAATATTGTAAATAAATAGATGCTATAATAATTTTTTAGGAGGAATGAGTTATGCTCAAAAATATGAAAACAAGAAATAGTTTGCTGCTTGGCTATGGTATTACGATTGGAATTTCCGTAATTCTGATCCTGATCTGTCTGCTTATGATGCTCAATATCAAGGGTAAATACGACGTACTGCTTGATAAAGACGCCGCAGCGAATCAGGATATTTTGTACTGCCGGGTCAATGCGCTGCTGGTAGGGCGGAACATCCGCGACTCCTATCTTGTCCCCGGTTCTGAGGCCAACGAGGGGCTGCTCCAGACGGCGGAAAAAGCGCAGGCCAACCTGTTTGCCAGTATGGAATCGTTGAAGGAACATTTCCCGTCTCAGCTGGAGCGCAGTATATTAGACGAGTATATTACGACCGTTACTAACTGGGCTAATACGAATCCGGACCTGATTGAGTGGTATCGCCAATATGCCAGGACCGGGAATGAATCGTATCTTGAAAAGGGCATCGATTTTATCTATGAGGTAGATACGCCTGACCAGGAGAAGATGGCCGTCGCCGCAACAGCTTTGGACAATTATTTGGTTCAAGCCATGGCTGCCGAACGCCAGCGCATTGGAATTACAATCAATATCATCACGGCTGTCGTTGCTTTGGTTTCGGTGATTGCCACGATTGCGGTCATTGCGCTGGCTCTCATAATTATTAAGACCATCACCATTCCTGTTTCCCAAGTTCAGAGCGCCCTGGTCGGATTTTCGCAGGGCAATCTGGACATTCCCGTTGATTATCAGAGCAAGAGCGAGTTGGGCGTGATGTGTGATGCCCTGCGCAGCAGTCAAGCGACCCTCTCCGGTGTCATTCAGGACGAGGCATACTTGCTCAAGGAGATGGCGGGCGGAAATTTTGATATACATAGCAAAGACGACACTATGTATGTCGGTGCGCTGGAAACCGTTATTGAATCTATCCGGAGCATCAATCATCAACTCAGTGATGCGCTCCTGCAAATTGCCCAGGGGACAGACCAGGTTTCCGCCGGTGCGGATCAGGTGTCAACCGGCGCTCAGTCTTTGGCTCAGGGCGCGACTGAACAGGCCAGCACACTTCAGGAATTGACAGCAACCATTATGGATATTTCTGAGGCATCCAATCAGACTGACCTTGCTGCCAAAGACGCGAAAGCCAGCGTCCAAACGGCAGGCACGCAAGTAGAAAAAATGAATCAACAGGTAAATGTTTTGAATCAGGCGATGAATAAAATTGCGCTTTCGTCTGAGGAAATGGGCAAGATTATCAAGACGATTGAGGATATTGCGTTCCAGACGAATATCCTGGCTTTGAACGCTGCGGTTGAGGCTGCTCGCGCCGGTACTGCCGGAAAGGGGTTTGCGGTAGTGGCGGACGAGGTGCGCAGTTTGGCGGCTAAATCCGATGAATCTGCCAAAGCCACTAAGGAACTGATTGACAGTGCCATCAGCTCTGTTCAGGAGGGAAGTGATATCGTCGAACACGTCACTCAAGCTTTAGTTGAATGCAAGATCTTAACTGACGAAGTTGTGAAACGTGTGGATGTGGTTACTAATGGTGTTGAAGTTCAAACTGTATCTATCAAACAAGTGACCGAAAGTATTGACCAGCTTTCCTCAGTGGTTCAAACAAACTCTGCAACAAGCGAAGAATCTGCGGCAGCCAGTGAGGAACTTGCAAGTCAGGCCGTTACAATCAAGAATCTGGTGGGACGTTTCAGGCTTCGCCGTACAGATGACCATATTTATCCGGCAGCTCCCACTACTCGTACTAAAAAAACTGTTGTTAGTGGCATAGATGAGGGTAAATACTAAAAAACTTTGACACTTGGTTTACGAGATGGGCGCATGATGTTTTTTGAATCTTTGAATAGAAAGGAGCTTTGTGTTTTGCAATTACAAGAGGTTAAAGATGCAATTATTTCACAGATTGAAAACCTGTCAAATAATCAAATAGAATCGGTTTGGACTTATCTGCAAGAATTAACAGAGGCAAAAAATCATCAGGTAGATTTATTAAATCAATATCTGACATTCTGGTGTGATAAACAATTACTTGGCATTAGAATAACTAAGATTGTAGAAGTGATCTCAATGATTGAGATTACTCCGCTACCGGATTTTCCGCCATATATGACAGGGATTATTTCTTTACGGGACAACATGATTCCTGTCATGGATCTGAGGCTAAGGCTTGGAAATACGGAAACGCCTTATAACAACCATACCTGCATCGTTATTGTTGACATTCAAGGTCGTTCTTTTGGTTTGATTGTAGATGCGGTGAATGATGTGGAAAGGATTCCTGAACACGAAATATGCCCTCCGCCAACGCAAACAAACTGTGACGCGAGCTATTTAGAAGGAATTGCGAAGCGTGAACACATCATTTTGATATTATCTATTGACTACTTATTAAGCGAAAATGAGATCAATTCGATTTTGAACTTGCCTGATGGCGTATAAAAATGTGACGATCTTCAAAATGTGTAATTTAGTATTATTGACCCAAACAAGGTCAAAAAAGGCAGGAAGGGAGCGGCGTCAGCCTTGGAGTTACCCGAAACTACACAACCAAATACCGTTGTGAGGTAATTAGGTGCCGCAATCCCGGCTGACCCATACCTTCTTTGTCGCATAGCGGTTAATTTTATGGAGGCCGTATATGCGTAAACGTCCCTTTTGATCGATCTCTGCCCTTATGGGGCAGAGGCTGGAAAAACAGTATAACACACCCAAACAGGGCGCAGATGATACATCAGTCATCTGCGCCCTGTTTTTGTCTGCACTTTTTCGGCAAAAAGAAAGAACATTCTGGCAAAAAATACAAAAAGTGCGCCGCCTGGGAGCAGAGGAACGACAAGCCACCCCCTGCTCCGCACCTTTTCTACATAGTCCGTCAATCGGACAGGCACCATTGTCTGTGCGGCCCCGGATGCCGGTCCCCGCCTCCATTCGATTCACCCGTCAACCACGCTTGAATCGAAATGGAGGAACACTATGGGATTTCACTATGGATATGAGAAAAAGAAGTTTGA
>CAQBGY010000253.1 GCA_948759685.1 uncultured Eubacterium sp. | reverse complement strand
CCACACCTCCCATAATGCATGGATTCATCCTCTGATATTAGTATACATGATATCGTCATTTTAGACAAAGGAAAAGATTTTAGAAAAAATAAATTTTTATTAAACTTACGCCAAAAACTGATGGGTCAAGTTGTCACCCAACGAAGTAAATGCAACAACTTGTACTGTGAAAAATGTGAGAATTTGTAGGAATTGCCATTTTATAAATCACAACCTATCACACAGTTGATTCTTATTAACTATTGTGATATTTTCAATTTATCTACAAACACTGATTTGCAAAGGAGGACATAAAAATGAAGAACATGGAAAATAAAAAAAAGCTTTCACCCAATGTTATCGCCAACATAATATACACATTAATTTTGATTATAACATTTTTATTATGTGAATGGATTCATTTTCCGCAACAATATATAAGCTTTTTTACATTTATACTATTAGGAAGCATTGTTTATTTTGTCTATATATCAGTGCATACGCAGAAGCTGCTATTAAAAAAAATACTATTTTTGCTGGGTTTGCTTATTATTATTAACAAGCTATATGTTCCTTCAATTTTTAAGGAAAAATTTTTTATCAATATAGAACTAGGAACTATATTAATATTTATTATAGCTATTTTAACAGTAATTTTTCCACTTTTTGTAAGAGCATATTATTGGATATTAGACAAAATCAATAATGGCGAAAATGCAGACATGGATATATCAAATAATATATCTGGAAGGGAAACAAAGACTATAAGTCCTAAATTTGAAAATATTAATGAACCTGTTAATACTTTAGAAAATATATCCAAAATTAATATTCCGCATTACTCACCAACAATACCCAACAGTCATAAATGTGAAGCAAATATACACCGCAGTCGAATAAGCGATTATATATATGCAGCACTTATATTTATGATATGTCTAATTATGACTTATGTATTAGTTTCTAAAATTACATATCCAATTGAAATAAACTTGAAAAATATTGTAAGTAATATTGATTTTTGGATACCTGCAATTTTATTCGGCAATCTTATGATGGTTGTAGTATTCGTTACTCTTTGCGCATATTTCAAGTTGATAAGAGTATTGGTCCAGATTATACGCGGAAATGATTCACCATTTATATATGCAGTCGGACTGTTCATCATTTCAGTTTTTATGACTAAAATGGGCTATTTTAATCAGGATAAGATTTTGAACATACTGACCCAGGCTGACTTATTTTTTATTCCCATTGCAGCGCTTATCATATACCCTTTCTTTATACTTAGCGCAAATGCTATTGACCGCCTGCTCAAGGATAAAAATATCTACAATAAAATGATAAACAAGGCCTGCTATCTCTCAAAAGAAGTACTTACTATTGTCTACAGCATACTTGAATCGCTTATAAAACTTGTCGCATTTGCTACTAGCAATATTTGGGATAGCATGGTTGAACTAATACAATCTGAAGAAATGGAGGATGATTAAATGAATAAACAATGGAATTTAGTAAGAAAAAACTTATCTGTGGCAGCTACAGGACTTGCATTGGTTTCCTGGTATACTACTGCAAACGGCCTGCATGATTTCGTATTTAACAATTGGTGGCAGGCCGCAATAATTTCAGGCGCAATTCAAATTACTCTATTTGTTTTAAATTTAAAACTGGCAGCATATATAAGCAAAAATAAATGGGGCGTTTTACCTTTGTGGGCTATCTGCCTATTTGCGTCAAGCACATTTAGTTATGTGTACATTTCGTCGGCAATATACAAGGATTCCTTATATTATTCTGACGCAGACAGAATTATGCAGGAAAACATTTCTGAATTGACATTACAGGTAGATGAACATATTGAAAATAATGTAGCTTATTATAAAAACTATGCAGAAATATACTGTAGTGCGTTTGTTGACATAAAATTTGAAGGAGATAACTCAACATCAGATATAAACAAACTACTTGATGCATATATAAAAACGCTTGAAAACAGCAAATTATATGTTGACAATGATACAACAGCAACTTGGGCTGTACAGACACTGAGGGCTGTTATTAATGATAATAATGCGGTCTATACTGATGAGGAAATCAGTTCTTTACTTATTACTTTTGAATCTGTCAAATCCTCATTTGATTATTTACACACAATTACCAAAGAAGACCACGACCACAAAAAAGATATGTGGGACAAAAATAGTGAAAGATTGAAACAATATTCAGACTTTCAGGACGCGGAATTTAAAGCACTTCAAGAACAAAATAATGAGCTAAAAAAAGATATTGAAATCCTTAGTGAAAAACTTACTAATATTAACAATATAATACTTGATACAGAAACCTATACTAAAAATTTATATACCCAAAGCAATAATGCAATAAATAAAATTGAATCAGTACGTAAAAACCTTCTATTGGAAATGAACAAAGACAAGCCTGATGAAACAACAATAAAAAATTGTTTAAACACAATATATGACGCAATTATTCAACAAAATTCATCCGAAGGCAGTATTGAGATAAACAATTATTATACCTTCAAAAATACAGTTTTACAATATTTAAAATTTTTAAAATTACAAACCGATATTAATATGATTATGGATTCCCTTAAAAATTCTCATTTGACCGGTCAGGACAATAAACTAATAAATGACTGGAAAAATGACTGGTATAAAATATTAAACAATCTAAGGGATGTTATCCAAAGCTGCCCAACATCTGATATATTAACATTGGAAGGCAGTTCCACTAATGAATCTGAAAACATTTGGTTAAAAGATAACACATTGCCTTCCGCAAATAATTTTAAGCGTGAAAAAATGCTGACTTTCATTTCCGAAATTGAACGAAAATATTTATCAGATATGAATGCAATTGAAAGATCTCTAAATTTATTAATATCAAAATATAAATATATGGCATGGTTTTCACTTATATCTGCGATATTATTAGATCTAACAGGAACGTTAATAGGCATATTTTTGTACTATAATAATGCAAAAATCAATAGGTCTGATTCCAGCCAAAGGGATGATACTAGAGCATCTTCATTAAATGGTACTGCCGAACCATCTCTTTCATAAAATTAAAAGGATCGGTGGGTGTGTCAGATTAAGTGTGTAAATTGTTTTTGAAAAACTGCCCCTTAAAACTGTTTAGAAGCTATCCTTAAATCCTCGGAAGCCTGTCAAGGTAAGCTTTACAGGCTTCCGAGGATTTGGTATAATCCCTGATGGCAGTTTTAAGGAAATACATAGTTTATCTGACACTCTCGGAACGGTACTCATATTTTTATATTTGAATACCGTTCCTTTATCAACTTAGTGATTATCTGGCACATTATAATATCCTAACTGCTCCAATTGCTTAAATATATTATTGTCTGCGGTCTTACTCACCTTATTATATCGATATGCCAAAGAGTGCGCCCGGAGTTCCGTCATAAATGTAATAAGTTCAGCTTCATCTGATAAATTTTTCTTAGCTGCATCATAAACTCTTTTTTCTCTGAGACGATACATTGTAACACATTCTTCTCTTTTAACCTCATCAATAATGTTTCTATATTGCTCAGATGAATTGCTTAATGATTCCAACTCTTTTGCATCAATTGTTATATCTGAATAATTTAAGCATAAATATGGCGCTATTATATTTAGGTGCTCATGCTTAATAGATTTTTGGCTTAAAAGCATGCGGTGTACAATTGGGTAACGTTTGTCCACTGCCGAAGAAGTAGACAGCACTTCCGCTATACGGCATAATTGTTTTTTATTATTTAAATGAGAGTATCTGAAAATCAAAAAACAGAATTCTCCTTCCGGGAGATACATTATACAGTGAACCGACTGAATGGAAGGACACACAATCACATTTCCCGTATATTCTTTGTAAATTTTATCTCCATTCTCATCATATTCTTTTGTATCTATTCGCAAAACTGCCTTACACTTTTGACCATCCGCTTTTAGAGACAATATGCCTTCAATAATGGCATTTTTTGTATCGTTTACCCGATTCTCAGCGGAAACTGTAGAGTAATAATAGCAGTAATAATCCTGAATATAATTTTTAAGAATAGACGAGTTTGGATCTTCAACAAATATTATATTTTGTGAATTCTCCGGCAGTTCAAAATCTAATTTTGGAGTTTTTAATCCCGTTGTATCTTGACATTGTTCCAGATTACTATTTGCAGGGTTAAACTGTTCACTCACAAGATCATCAAGCGATACTCCGCAAGCCTGGCTACAAGCCCAAATAAATGCAATTGAGGCAGGATGTTTACCATTAAGAAACTTTACTAATGATGTTCTATCAAAAGATGTATCGCAACTGTCTTCTACGTATTGGGTAAAATTGGAGTTATTAAATCCTGCATATTCCATTAAACGTTTTAAATTATTTCTAAAAATGCTATTTAACTTTGAATTTGTTTGATTTAAGTTCATGCGATCACCCCCTATTTATAACTTAACCTTATGTTAAACCAATTTCAAAATCCTAAATGTATTTTCATCAGTACATATGTCATACACTTCTTATCCAGCACCAATTTTTATTAAACCATATTACCACCTCTCTTTTGCACTACAAATTTATTTAATATAATTTTAACATACTTATAACATAATCAATACTACATAAATAATGAATATTCTTGTGCGATGAAATCACACTTTCGGAAATCCAGAAAAAAATCAAATGTCCGGGAAGCAGAAATCATCTTATGCGAGTTTAATCACGCAACTATATTTTGCTATACAGATCTGACTTCGTAAAAAACCAAGTAACGCTCTCCTAATTTCTGCTTATTAATGTCGCAATTATATGCATAACTCCATTCTAATAAAATACTTTTTCCAGCAAGCAATTCATCTCTATATGCTCGATTAATGTATTTTACATAAGACAACAGTTCACAGAATTCCCCTTCTGTTATAAATTCCCTATTTCCATTGAATTCTATAATATCACCGCTTGTTATGATCGTAACTTCCCTATCAGAATACGTTACCAAATTCCATAAATCCTCTCTAACAGCCTCAATTACATATTTATTATTAAAAATGTTTAATGTTCCGCTCTTCTCTGCCAAAAAGAAAGGATAATATATAACAATTCCATTATCCCCTATTCTTTTGAGCACATTATCCGCAAATTCTTTTGCCTCGTGCGCTTTCACTCCAACCTTTCTTGGAAGATTCAAGTCATTTCCCCGATAAATTGCAGTCCTTATCGTCCACAACAAATTATCATCAAAGCACACATCGTCATTATACTTTTCCCAAGGAATCGTAGGAAGCATAGAACCTTTTAACTCATAAAAACCTAGTACATCGAATAATTAATAACTGATACATTAAACGGTTGCTTCCTCAACTGA
>CAQBGY010000252.1 GCA_948759685.1 uncultured Eubacterium sp. | reverse complement strand
ATCAAACTTCTTGTTAATTATTTATTTTGCGGTTCCACTAATTTTCAAATGAAATGGAGAATCTGCTGCATTACAATACACGGTAATTGTTTTATTGAAATGTTCAGGTCGTTCTGCCTTATATTTCACATTCACTTTCAAATTTCCACCTGGTTGAATAGGTTCTTTAGAATATTCCACTGTAGTACACCCACAAGAGGTAATTACATCATTTATCACCAATGGCAATTTCCCTACATTGGAAATCACAAATTCACACACTCCCTCTTTATTCCAAGAAAAATCTCCCAAATCGACTTTATCTTTTGATAAAGAAACAACAGTTAAAACTTGCTTGTCTGCCGATGTAAATGCCGTGTTTTCCGAAACTATATTAAAATACAATTCTTTAATTTTCGGATTAAGAATAGGATTGCCAACGGCAATTACCTTATTCTCTTTATCCAATAAAAACACTTGAAACCTAGGATCTGAAGAAAAGTTATTCATAATGTTAAGAGAATCGTATTCATCAACACATATTGGATAATCAAATTTATCACGTTTCAATATATGCTCAAATTCCCTCTTATCTTTAGGACATACATAGAAAAGAAGAGCAATCTTATCATTAATAACAGAATCCATTTCATTCAAGAAACTTTTCCATTTATGTAATTGTAGTTTACAACTAGTACATCCAGTAGAGTCTACATAAATCATTAGTTTGAAATCCAAATCTGTATCATATTTCATCGTATCACACATATACTGTGTAAAAACCGATTCTGTTGGAAATTTAATTTCCTTTCCTTCCCATTCTTTTACTGTATTCACAAGATAAGTTCTTTCTACATTTTGGCAAGAAGTCCATATTATAATACATATTACAATCAATGAATACCTCATAAATATTAAAATTTAAATTGTATAATATGACTCTCTGGCTTATCTGTTAATCCATAAATTATTCTGGACTTTTCATCTACAGCAAAATCAAAAATAGGAATATCCAATTGATAATATTGCTGTGGATTTCCGTTCCAATCAAAAACAAGAATTTTATCTTTCAAATAATCATGATTTCTTGGATTAAAGACTTTCCCTGAATAAAGAACAAATACTTTCTTTCCTACTGATAATGGAAACGAATAAGCATCTCTCTCAGTCCCTTTATTCGTTTTTATTCGATCACCGACTTGATGAACTTCAGGAAAGAAATGTTCAGGTCCATGGATCCTTTTTATAAGATTCATATCAGTATCATAACATTCAATTAAATCCGTCCTTTTATATGAAACAAAAACTCTATTTTCCTCTACATTAGCTGTAAATTCATTTATAAATCCTTCTACCTGTTCAATATTCGTTTGCAAACTGGAAAGAGTAGGATATTCACCTTTATAACAGATTGTATCCCCCTCCAAATTAAATAATCCAAATCTCTTATTGTTCAAATTAAAAACTGAAGCTATGAAACCTTTAGAAGGAATAAAGACTATATTATCACAAAAATCTTCAAACTCGATGGTGTTATTTATTTCCAAATTTTCCTCTTTTAAAAACTTTTGACGATCACAAATATTCAGTATTTTCCTATTCTTATCAAATATCCAAACATTATTGTCTGTTGAAGGAATAAAACGAGGATCAATCATCTCATTAGGTCCAATACCAAAAGAGACACGTTCTCCTATCTTCTTCTTAGTTAAAATATTAAATATATAATAAGCATATTCAGTATCCCGATTTTTCATAATTAAGAAAGAGTCAACTAGATGTATTTTAACTGGTTTCAATAAAATATCATCAAAAGCAACGCTATCCCCTTTCAAATAAATAACTTCTCCAAAATCAGAAAATGAAACACATTCTGCATCTGAATATTTCTCATTACCTTGACATGAGCTTAGAAGCACTAAGAATACAGACATCAATATACATATACCTTTATTATTTCTCTCCATTTTTTGTTAGTCTATAATAGATGATACAATAATCGCCTAATTGTTTATAAATATCCTCATATTTCTGTTTATCCAAAAACAAGAACTGACCGTTTCTCATTTTCTCAATTAGTTTTTCTCTTTTTATGGAGCCTTTCTCCTCTTCATATATCAATAATGCTGGTATATCTTTATCTAAAATTAAATCCCCTTTTGTATAGTTACAGATTTTAACATCGCATTGTTTTGACATAGCAAAAGGAGTACCAAACACTACTCCATTCATAAAATAGCAATAAATAGTAGCTTTCTGAAACTCTTTATAATCTAACAACACATCAACCCGAGCTCTATTATTTTTTACTATTTCCCCACCATTAATTGCTGTAACGACTTCTTTCCCATTAACTAACTGTACAAGATAAAGTGTCAGACATACATTATTAGTAACATAAGAAGAATAGAATTTTCCTCTTACGTCATTAGTACCTGTGGGCATTGGAATTGGAATGGCACCTTTAGGAACAGAAAGACTTTTTACCCCTGAAGAATACTTTTTCATATAAGGTTTTCCTGTTTTATAATAAGTTGTATCTTTCTCAGAGACTGTAACTACATTATTTTTACGTATATACTCTTCTACAATCTGATCTAGATTTTGAGCATTAAGTTTAACCGCACTTAATAGAAGGATTATTACAACAACTAGCTTCATCATTAATATAAATTATAGATTATGCCAAAAGTTCCACATTAAAATCTCATATATGAGCACTATTAAATATAGGACTTCTGACATAATCTTAACATCAATAGCTTCTCATATTTGGGCAATAATGCCATCTGTCAGAGTTTCCAAAGCAATCATATGCAGGGTCATAACAACAATGTCCCATATAACAATCGTAAGGGGTTGTTTCACCATAATCAGCTAAAGCCTCTACATTATTAAGAACCAAATTAGATAGATTCATTCCACTCTTTGACATGTAAATATTATAACCCGCAGCTATTACAATTATAACTACAACTACTATACCTAAAAATTTCTTTCTCATATCAATATTTTATATTAGTAAAAACTTTCATTTCTTCTGTATCTATCATTTCAACAGAATAGCAATAGTTTGCTACATTAATTTTTTATTCTTATGTTTGTAGCAGAATAACCTCCTTTCTTTTTAGGGGTTAAAGGAGCAGATGAAATGTAGATCCACCAAGACCAACAATACTCATCATCATGCTCCTTTTTTTAACCAGAATTCATTCTCACGTACAAAATTCAAGACAAATTCAAAGGTTGTAACCTTCAATTACATATTAAACTTTACGCTCTACAAAAGGACAATCCACACCGCCAATCCCCCAACAATAAATCATTCCTCCTGTAGCTTCTTCATCCGCAGTCAATGCCTCAATTTCTATGAGAAATAGTCTTATTGGTAGCTATATCAAAATACAAATCTTCTATATAAGGATTATAAATTGGATTTCCTATGACAACAACTTTATTTTCCTTATCTAACAAAAATGTTTGAAAACGACGGTCGTCTGGGAAATTATTTAATTTGTTTATTTGACTCAACGAATCCATTACAACAGGGAAAGCTATAGCATTATGCCTAAGCAATGAATATATTTCCTTCTTAAATTTCTTATTATTAGAGAAACCAAAGATAAATACTGGCATAACAGACATTCCTTTGTCCTGCAACCTTTTATATAATGCATTCCATTCCGTTAGTTTCAAATCACAACTAAGGCAACCTATAGAATCTACATAATTCAGTATTTTATAATCGCAGCATTCATAATCTGCCTTTTTCACGATTCCTTCTTTAGGTATATATACAGTATCTGGTAAAACGACAACTCTATCCACCCATTCTGTTAATATAGAAGCAACCTTTTTTTGTTGTTCCGATTGTTTACATGAAAAGCACAATAACAACAGAATGCTACTGCTTAGCAACAACAGTCTATTTTTCATAAAACTTAAATTTCAAAATAATAGGATTTGCATCCTCATCTTCCACATAAGACTGAACATAAGGATACAGCGGCGACTCCTTAGACAAATATTCAGGATATACTAAACCATACAGAAAACCTTCGCAGGAAGCAAAAGTCATCATACCAAGTTGCATATCTGCCGGGCCAGACAATATTTTTCCTGTTTTCTTATCCCAATAAATGTCATAATACGTCCTCGAAGGGCCAACAGAACGTACATACAAGAATCCATCGTCTTCAATGACACTCACAATGGATTTAAAATAGTCATCTGTATGCTCCAGTTTATCAAACTGCTTCCATGTTTGGGGTAATTTATCTTCCGGCAATGCTTGATTTCCAAAATCGATATGATATTTTGGCATAAGTGTCCCGTCACGATAGATATCAACTACATAATTACCGTAGTCTGGCAACACCATGCAATGACCGTCATAATGATAAAACCGTTCTGAAACCAATTGGATTCCATTCCGCTTTCTCAAACCCTCTAATTCACCGTTGGTGAATTTATAAATGGAATAATCCTCCATATCCGAGAAAAGAAGATAACTATCCTCCGATGTATGCGAAAAGCGATGACATCCAAGCATCTTTATACCATCAATATTTTTCTTTTCTATAAAATGCCCGTCTTGCATACTAAATACAAGAATCCCCGTTGCATCCAATAATTCTATTGATTGTTGATCTGGACTAATCGTTACATCACGCAATTCAACACATTCATTCTCAGCACCTCCTAACTTTCCTACAGTAAATAAAAAAACACCTTGTCGATTATATACATACACAGACTTCAATTTGTAATCCCAAAAAATGATACGGTCGTTTGCCAACACGCACTTCTGTGCTATGGACAATAAAGAATCTTCATTGATACCCAACTGAATAACAGAATCTACTTGAATGATTGAAGCCCAATCTTTAAATTGTAGATTTTCCACATTCAATACTGTTACACCTGTTTGAACTTCCGTTTTATGGGAATTACAAGAAATTATGACAAAAAGACAAATAATTAACAGATTAGTTTTCATAATACATTTATTTATATAAGGAATTAACAATTATATAATTGTTAATTCCTTATTTTTATATTTTAACAATCACTAGGATAACATTCATCATGTCCTCCACTGGTACATGATACCGCAGTTTTATACTCTACAGGAATAGGACATTGATATGTATATCTATGATAAAAACCTGTGCCAATTTCAGGAAATGCCAATGCATCCATGTTAGACAAAGTCAAATCCGATAACTTCATATTGTTTTGTGAAGCACATACATTATATCCTGCAATAGTAGCAATAGCAACAATAGCTATAAGCCCCATTATTTTCTTTTTCATCTTTGAATCTTTTCTAATTAATACTTTCTTTTTCTTCTGTATCTATCATTTCAACAGAATAGCAATAGTTTGCTACATTAAT
>CAQBGY010000251.1 GCA_948759685.1 uncultured Eubacterium sp. | reverse complement strand
TTCAGACGTGTGCTCTTCCGATCTTTTTGCATGAAAATGAATAATATAGCCAATAAAAGGCTGGCAAACAACGTAAAATAGGTTCTCTTAATGAATGTGCGGTTTTCCTGTGCATCTACTTCCCGATTCGGATGGTCAACCGGACCAATAAACAGGATCAGTATAGCGGCAAGCAGATACAGCGTAAAAGAAATCGGAATGGGGAGTGTTAAATATTTTACTGCCAACAGGGAAGTTGTGAGTATGAGGCAGGAACCCATAAAACAGGCAAAATATGTTTTCATATGCAAGCCGCCGCCGTAGGAGCGCATGGGGATGAAAAGCAGGAAAAAGAAAAGACATTCAGGCAGCATACCAAGAAACAGGGCTATTATAATGCTGCATATGGTACTCACGGACAATTCCAAAAAGCATTGAAAACCGTACTGGTAGATTTCAACCAGTTCTTCAGTAATAATTTCTTTTTCATATATATAATCTGTTAATTTTTTTGCTAAACCTTCCATGACAGCTCCTTTTTAGAATTTGAAATCAATCATATGTTACCCGGCGTTCTCTGAATATGAACCATACATGACAACAATAACCTGAAATACATTGTCATTGTCCGTAATATCCATTTGTCCATGATAATTTACAATGGCATGGTTTATGGATGAAAGCCCAAGACCGTGATATATGGTATCGGATTTTGTAGTTAGATAATGACCAATGTTATCTTTGTTCCGTTTTGTCTGATAGTTATTTTTTATGCATAACTGAAAGATGCCTTTTTCATAAGAAATATCAAGGCTTATAAATCCTTTTCCGTTCGGAATATCCCGGCTGGCTTCCAGTGCATTATCCAGTAAGTTCCCTAAAACTATGGATAAATGCCCGCTTTCAAATGGAAGGGATGCAGGTGCAAGAACATTGACATTAAATTGTATATTATCTTTTTGCGCTGCGGCATATGCATTATTGATTAAGGAATCTACGACTATATTGCCGCTTCGGGAAACTTCCTCCGGACGATCACCGTCGCCGACATCCAACATTTGCATTATGTATTTCTCTGCTTCGTTGAGCTGCCCTGTCTGAACCATTCCAAGAAGCCCGGAAAGATGATTTTTTAAATCATGCCTGTTTCTACGGATTTCAAGATAGAGGTTCTCGCGTTCTTCCGCCTGTTGGCTGCATAGCTCCAGTTGCTGTGCATACAGACGGTTTTGCTCACGCAGCTCAGCGTCCCGGCTGATCCAGTCGTAGACCTCAAAGATAACATAGTTTACAACAAGCAGCAGGAAACTCGCTACGGCAGAAAATATCATATATTTGCTATGGACAGCTGCAATAAGGAATATATTGTGCATTACATAAATGCTGCTGGCTGGTATCAGGAGAATGGACAAAAAGTAAGGCAGGGGAATTTCAGAATAATGGTTGTCCTTGATGCAATGGCTTATGATAACTGATAACAGCAGCATACACATTTTAGATATGAAACTTCCGGCGTCATGAAGCGTTCTGGAATCAAAACCGACAGATATTAATATCATCATGACAATGACTTCCACTAACATCCATATCGTGCATAGAAATAAGGAAAATATACAACGCTGCATGACACTTCTTTTGTAGGTAGCTGAGCTGATCATGAATATCAGCAGGGCATTCCCTAACAATAACAGATGGGGAGGAAACACCGAACTGATATTGTTTGTGACCAGAAAAACATAATATATGCCCCACTCTATGTATCCTTTTAAACTCCTGTTTGCTGGTCCCCAAAATATTTTCATATATTTTCGTATAATGAGAAGGTGGAGCAATTCAAGTATTATCGTCCAATATTCAGTCATTCTTCTATGACCGCCTTTCCGCCTGCAATCTTACAAAGCTGCTGGCGCACTTCCTTTTGTTTATCCTCGCTGATTTTCAATTCTATTTCTTTTCCCATGAAACTAACAGTAATATTGAAGAAGTTCATCTTCTTCACATATTCGTAATTCACTAAAAAGGATTGGTGTATACGAAGGAAATATTGCCTGCTTTCTGCAAGTTCTTTTTGAACATTATTGAGCTTTCCATAAAAATGTTCATTAGAGCCGTCTTTAAGGTGGATATAAACGATTCTGTTATTGCTTTCAAAATAAACGATGTCTTTTACAGGCACTTTCTGAATTTCCTTGTTGAATGTATACTGATAGAATACTTCTGTCTCATTGATGCGTTTACAGGATTCCTTAAAATAGCGGGCGAATTGGACATGGTTTAAAGGTTTTGAGAGAAAGCGGAATGGCTCCACTTCAAACAGTTCTTTTAAATATTCATCATAGCCCGATACATAAATCAGCAGTACAGTCCGGTCTATTTCACGGATGCGCCGTGCAGCCGTTATTCCGTCTACCTGCTCCATTTCAATGTCAATAAATATAAGTTCATAATGCTCGCCGCTCTGAATGCTTTTCAGAAGGGTTTTGCCGCCAGAGAATACTTCGGTTTCCACACGGATACCTAACTTCCGGCTTTCCTGAAATACCAGAGTCTCAATTTCCCCAGTGAATTTGGAATCATCATCACATATTGCTATTCTCAGCATTTTTATCCACTTCCTTTGCAGATGCTTCCTCGCTTTCCTTTTGCGCCTGCTCTAAGCGCTCAAGTATGCAGCGGAGTGTCTTTTGGTTGATTTCGGACAGGTTCTGATAGCGGAGGACAATATCATAGCATCTATCCATTTCCTGATTCATACGGTACTGTCCGTTATAATCACGCTTCACATCAGAAATCCCAAGTATGTAGTCAGTAGTAACATTAAATTGTTTTGATATTTCTATGAGTATATCAGAAGGAATATCATAAGCGTTGTTTTCCATTCTGCTTACCGCTTGTTGAGTAGTTCCGATTTTCTCGGCAAGAGCTTCTTGAGACAGGCTCAAATTCTTTCTTAGTTCACGAATACGATTATTTGCCATATGTACAACTCCTTTTCTGGTAATATTTTCACACAAATATATAGAATAAACAAACAATCTAAGCAAGTAAACGAAATACTCATATAATGGTAAAACAACAGATGCATAAATTAAATATCGGTATGGGAATGATCACAGGGAAAAATTACATGCTGTATCGGAATTTCAACATTGAAAAGGAAAAGCCTGTAAAACAAGGTATACTGTCATTAAAAACGATATTGGAGGTGTGTTATATGGTAGGCAGCAAAAAGAAAAATATTGTAGCAACAATTTTGGGAAAAGTGGCACTTAATTCTGCAAAAGCAGCAGCGGACAGTAGATGTATGTATTGCCTGCATCAGCCCAAGCAGCCGGCAGGCATGAAAAAGTTTTCCCGATAAAAAAGCCAACATGCGGTAGAAAATACTGCCATATATGTGAGGGAAATTACATATATGGCAGTATTTTTGGAAAAAAGGTTTGGTCAATTCATTTCCAATGTCTCCTGTATAAAAGTCATAATAAAATACCTATTTTAGAACGTGTTATGAATGTTTTAGATGACAGAAATGGAGAGCAGAAGGAATATTTGTTACATATGCCTGAGAAAATGGCAAACGGAATTGAAAAGTTAGTCTCAAATTTATTAAATGAACTCAAATTAAATCTTTTTAGTACATTATGTGCAAAATCTTATTAAAGTTGTTATGGAGAAATCTTACATGGAAAGTCGGAAAAATTACAAGATGAAGTTTGTTTGACTTTTTTCTTGTAAAATAATATTGCAATTAGATTTGAAAGTAATCTTGGTTAAATTGATGTTAGTTTATAGGTAGGTTGATGGACTGTGTTTTTATCTTATAATTTGTAAATTTAAGTTGGGATTTTGCTGGTCACACTATTTATGAATTAATATAATTAAATTTAAACAATATTGGAGGTTTGTGATGAGGAATGAATTAAAAAACACCATTTTAGATCGTAGGTTTTTGACGTTGGTAGTAACGGAAAATTGTAATTTGGCTTGCAAATATTGTTATGAGGTACATAAAAATAATAAAGGAAAAATGAGCTTTGAGGTTGCTAAAAAAGCAATTGACATGGTAATTGATACTATGAGTGATGAATCTATATTCTATTTAGATTTTATGGGAGGAGAACCATTTTTAGAGATAGATTTAATGGATAAAATATGTGATTATATGAAATTTAGACTTTACGAGGAAAAACATCATTGGTTTACAAATTATAATATTACTGTTTCTAGTAATGGTACATTATATGGCACAGAAAAAGTTCAAAAGTTTATTAAAAAAAATTACAATCAGCTTTTCGTTGGAATAACTTTAGATGGAACAAAGGAAAAACATGATTTGCAGAGGGTAAAGAAGGATGGAACCGGATCATTTGATGATGTTATAAAAAACATTGATTTATATTTAAAGCAATTTCCGAATGCTGCAACGAAAGTTACCTTTGCAAGTGATGATTTAAAATATTTAAAAGATAGTATTGTATATTTGTACAGTTTGGGATTTAAAGATGTCAGTGCAAATGTGGTTTTGGAAGATGTTTGGAAACCGGGTGATGACCAATTATTTATGAATCAGTTAATTCAGTTGGCAGATTATTTGATTGATAATAATTTGGATGAATCATTCAGTGGAGGTTTTTTTGAAGAACGTATAGGAATACCAAATGGAAAAGAAAGAATGTATGCAAACTGGTGTAATTGTGGTGAAAATGTTGCGGCTGTAGACTATAATGGAGATTTATACCCTTGCACTCGTTTTTTGCCTTTCACATTAAACAATAGAAAAGAAGGGAGAAAAATTGGGAATCTAAATTTAGGAGTAGATATCAATTTGGTACGAAGTTTTGAAGCGCTTGAATTAAAATCACAAAGTTCTGAAGAATGCCTTAATTGTGTAGTTGCATCGGGATGTGCTTGGTGTCAAGGAAATAATTTTGATTTTGCTAAATCTGATACAATTTATAGTAGGGAAACAAATATTTGCAAAATGCACAAAGCAAGATGCCGAGCAAATGATTATTTTTTTGCTAGGTTGAGGAATGAAAAAAATAGAAATAGAAATATTTTTAATAAAGATAGAAAAAGATATTTATATATTATGATGAGCTATAAAAGCGTATCTTATTGTCGATATAATGCTGAGGGTGGAGTAGAAGAAAAAATCTCTTTGGAGAATTTTTGTAAAGGATTGGAATTTGCAAGACAACATTTTCTTATGCCAGTTATTTTACATGACAATAGTAAATTAGATGAATCGTTTTCCGAAAAACTTAGGGGATTTGAAGCAAAACATATAGTTCCCTGCGGTTGCAATGAATCCTATTTTGATCGTATAGATGTTATTAACACTGATGAAGTTGATTGTGTCGAAGGATGCAGTTATGTTATTTGTCATGTGGATAGGGCACAAATATCT
>CAQBGY010000250.1 GCA_948759685.1 uncultured Eubacterium sp. | reverse complement strand
ACTGTAACCACTATAACACCGATTTTCTCATTTGTCATTATACTGGTAATATAATCTTACAGATAATATCGGTTCCTTTCTATTCAACCTTTACCTCTAGTCCATCCAGCTTCAGCCCCGGCAGTCCCACCAAATACCATTTTCTGTCATCACCCATCTCCACACGGGCAGGAATCCAGACATCATTCAGCTTGAACTCGAAAACCTCCCCACAATGGATACCACCATAGTCACACTTGTTCCCATTCCCATCAATGTAATGGAAATTATACCTTTCACTTTCATTGTCGTAAAATAATGTACCCTGCTTCATAAACAGTCCTCCTCTAATTTTTATTTACATATAATAAAGAGTCTTACCGCCCCTGTTTTCTTGAAAAAATATTTATATCTTTCAAAAAATCCGTAGCAGCCTATCTCTCCTCCTTTCCTTCCACCAAATCCGCACAGACATTCTTTAAGGAATTAAATGTCTTCTGCAGCATATTTGACCAGTTCTCCCCTGCTTTGCAAAGAACATCCATCCTCCGCACAAGTACCGGCAGATAATTTTCTATGCTCTTATCACTCTCTTCATCTGCATCCTCAGCCGAAAATCCCATAAAAATCTCATCAATTCCTGCATCCAGGATTATGTCAATGTTCTCCGCAAGTGTCCCCAGTATGATCTTCTCCAACTGATCCGCTGTCTGGAAAAACAGGAAGGTTTCAAACTCCTTCCCTGACAGCACATAGAAGATATTCCTGCCATTGACGCCAAGCGCCACATCCGCATCCCATTCATTAAAATAATCTCTATACTTCTCCACCACCTGCAATATCTTTTCCTTCTCCATAGCCTTTTCTTTGCTCATGACTTTTCCTCCTCTGCATCCTTCATCTGCGACTCATATTTTTTCACCAGCCGGTAGAAACTGTCTTTCTTCAGCCCGGTCAGTGTCATTGCCTCCTTTGCTGAGATCACACCAGACTTCCACCGCCCGTAACAGTCCTCCCAGTTATCCGGGTACTCCACACGCGGTCTTCCCAGATGCTTTCCATTCGTCTTCGCCACCTCAATACCTTGGCGCTGCAGCTCATGGCGCTCCGTCCAGTCCTCATCCGCCACATATGCGAAAACCGCCAGCACCACATCCGTGATAAGCTGACCTACCAGCTCCTTCGACTGCGTGGTATCCAAGATCGGCATGGAAGTTACCTTAATATCAGCGCCAATCTCTTTTGTAATATGGAACCACTCCTTGTAGATCTCGCCGTAGTTCCTCCCGAACCGCTTCAGTTCCGTTACCACCAGCAGGTCGCCTTCCCGCAGGATGTTGTCAACCAGAGAGCGGTACACTGGGCGCTCGAACTGTCTCCCGGACTCTTTCTCCACATAAATGTCACGCTCGTCGATGCCCTCCTCGTCCCGCAAGATATGGATCTGCCTCTCCGGATTCTGCTCACGGGTACTCACACGGACATACCCGAATTTTTTTGTTGCCATGATACTCCTCCTTCCAAAGAGTTCCGTGTCGCAAAAGGTATACCTTTGGAGATATTTATTCCGGCAGGCATACACCCCTGTTTTTCTGTCGCAAAAAGCCCTTTTTAAGTTTTGCGATGTCGTAGATGTATTTGATACCTTTTGCGACACATCATTTTATACGCAGTGGATGCCCGAAACGCAACACTCCCTGCGTAATTACTTAATTCCGATTATAATACGCTCACCAGCTAAATCCTGAACTTCTGGATGCAGCTTAACAGGGTTGCCGAAAATTCCTGGTACAAATCTTCCTCAAACACGTTTTGCTCCATGGCATTTTTAATAAGAAGCGGACGGTACATCCGAAAAATTGCCTCCTGCGCCTCCTTATCCCCTGCCTTTGCCTGCTCCAGCAGTTTCTCAAAATCTGTCATTCCCATTCATCTCCTTCCGCAGTTTCCTGAGCACATAGTAATACGCCATTTCCGCCTGTTTCGGCTCCATGTGGAACCGCTCTCCCAGTTCCGCAAAGGTAAGCTCGCCGTATACCCTGGCAAACAGGATCTCCCTGTCCCTGTCTTTCAGCCTGCTTATGGCCTTTGCCAGCCGGTCGCTCTCCAAAAGACTCAGCAGCTCCCCATATCTCTGCCAGTCACTAAAGATAAAATCTGTATGTTCCCCTATATAGGTGCGGTACTGTTCCTCAAAGTCCGTATAGTTGCGCTCCAGGTTATCCTCCCAAACAAATTCCTTGCCCTGCAACCGGCACTTTCGCTCCCAGTATTTCTTCCGTGTGTTATCCACCGCCGTCATCAGATACGTCGTGAAGCGGTTCTGCACGGAATCGTTATGTTTTTCTCTCATCCTTTCGTCCTCCAGTCTTTCACATTTGATTTGAAACATGAAACCGGAGGATCTCTAACATGGCAAGTAATCCCATGCTTATAAACAATATAAAAAGGATTATTATCTGTTTTATATATCAGACAACAATCCTTATCACAATATCCGCTATTTACTTTAAAAAAGTCATATGCCACAACACTGTTATTATGGAAAGACTTTATCCCGACAAAAATATTTGTTTTTTTAGCGGGCCTGTTACTAATTTCTTTTTCGACCAATTAATTTAATATAAGAATCTATAATTATTATTTTTAAAATACCATTCTTCTAATAGACAGGTTACATTCTCTTTTTTTAATTTTTTAGCTGCTTTATCTAAAATAGTATTACTATTATCTAATAAAATCACGCGGTTTTCATATATATAATGCTGTATACATTCTTGTCGAGCAATGTTCATATTTATTCCGTATCTTATCTGCTTTTTTACATCATCTATATATTTATCTATATTGATAATATTACGTAAATCCTCCTTCATATATTTTTTTGATTCGATAATGTGAAGCAAATATTCTGCTCTTTCATCAATAAATTCTATAACTAAAAAAGACTCCATAGAGTTAAAGTACTCTTTTCTGCATCGGATTTTTGAAGGTACTAAGGTTTCAATGTATTCTTCCAAAATGATTAATGCGTAGTTTTCCAACATTCTTGTATATACATAATCTATATCTGAATCACAAATGGTATTATTAATGACAAAATGGCAACTGCATTTCCCTTGATTGGCGTAAACCTTAATGCATTCTTTATTAAACATAAGTGGTTCTAGTTGACTGATAGTACAAATTTGTCTTGCCATACCAATATTGTCAATAATCCTTTTTATATTATTTTGCTCTTGAACGTTAATGTTTCCGCACAATATTAGTGCCGTATTTTGTACACCATAAAATTTCTCAAAATATTCACAAACGTCTTCAAATGATACTTCTAGTATATTTTTATCCCCTAACGGCATCTTTAATCCATATGTTGTTTTTTCAAACAGACCTACTATTTTTTTATTTTTAAATGTTTCAGAAATCTCGTTATATTCATCCCAAACTTCTTTTTTGCTATGAAGGAAGTCATCTCTACATAATATTTTTTCTCTATAAATATCCGTAAGGAAGTTAAAAAGAAATGTAATATTATCCTTTTTTATATCCAAGTAATAAATCGTATAGCCAAAATCCGTTATAGCACGATTATTAAAAACAATATCTCGATTTTCGTTAATTAGTCTTCCATTAATGATCATGTGTTCCAGTATATGCGCCGTACCCGATTTTTTTTCATTAAGCGAACCGCTCCGAATCACAAGTCCTACATATACACAGTTGCAAGTACCTTTCATGTTCCTGAAATATATAGTCATTTTGTTCCTTGTCTGCACGATATCTAATTGTTCAAACATTTTTCGTATTACCCCTCTTTATTTTTCCCATATGTTTCAGCCTGCATAGTGTATAGTCTCTCATACTCTCCTTTTAATTTGATTAATTCACTATGTTTGCCTTCTTCTACAATTTTACCGTCTTTAAGAACATATATTTTGTCTACCAACTGAACAGTAGAATACCTATGAGAAATAAATATGCACATCTTGCCACTCATCATTTCTTTAAATTTTTTGTATATGTCATACTCAGCCTCTGGATCTAATGATGAGGTGGGCTCATCCAAAATTAAAATAGCGGCTTTTTTCATAAATGCGCGGCTAATTGCTATCTTCTGCCACTGTCCCAGTGAAAGCTGCTCTGACTCAGACCATTCTCTGAGCAACTTAGTGTCATAACCATTAGTCAATTTTTCTATAAATTGATTTGCTCCTGACATCATTGCTGCCTGCAATATACGCTCATCGTTATATAAAGATGCGATATCACCAACCCCTATATTTTCTTTGACCGTCATCGGATATTTTATGAAATCTTGAAAGAGTACACCAATATGGGAATAGTAATCATCAGTGTTGATTTTTTCTATATTAACCCCGTCAATATATATTTTCCCTTTGTCCGGTTTATATAATTTTAAAATTAATTTTAAAATTGTAGTCTTTCCACTGCCATTTAATCCGACAAAAGAATAGCTTTCCTTACTTTTTAATTCAAGGTTTACTCCTTCTAAGACATATTTTTGAGTATTTGGATATTTGAACCACACATTCTCAAATGTTACTTTCTCAAATGATTCACTAAATTCCTGATCACCTTTATTAATATTGCCTTCTTCATTAAGCAAATTGAATAAATTCTGTATATAAAGCCCATCTTCAAAAACTGATGCTATTGTATTTAATATCGTTGCAATAGAATTTCTAAAATTGTCAATAGATGAGACATAAAGTGAAAATTCTCCTATTGTTCTTTTATCATATATGACCTTAATTAACACAATACTCCTAATAATGAAATTAATATGTTCCTCAATAATATTAATTAATACCCTTTTCTGGCAATATTTTCCCCGTATATTTTTGTCCTCAGCTATGTATTCTTCGTAACTGTTTGTCGCTTTACTTCTAATATAATTATAAACATTGTTTATTTTTATTTCTTTAATATATTCATATTCAACCATCATATTTTTTAAGTAGTCAATCCATCTAATTTTCTCGAATCTTTTAATATATATACCATACTGCTTTAACGCTATCTTCATTGCAACTAGCATTGATGGTATACATACAGCAATTGAAACAACAATTAAGATAGGACTAAATCGAGCCAATATAACTGTAACAATAATTAGTGTACTACCTCCCGCAATCATATTTGTTATAGTCCTTAATATACTCATAGATCTTGATGCAGACTCGTTATTTACCATTTTGATCCTATTATAAAATTCAGAATCATCAAATCTACTCATACTCATTTGTTCTACTTTTTTTATTGTGATATCTATTATGTACTTATTTACATAAGAGGACAAAATGCTATCACAATATTTATCTACATATTTCAAACAATTAAGTAAGCATGTCATAAATACATAGCAATAAAGATATGGCAATACATTTTTTAAATTAC
>CAQBGY010000249.1 GCA_948759685.1 uncultured Eubacterium sp. | reverse complement strand
GTTTCTTGTTCGCACCCTTTTTCATACCGTCCTGCGGTACATAGCGGAGTGCCTCCATCGGCGAAACAGCCGCCGCAAGTCGAGCAGGTTTGCGTACCGAAATCATTGTAATAACATAGATAACCGAAAATACGAGAGCGATTATCAAAAGGGTGTTCACGATGTTAAAGCCGTCGGGGATAATAAAATATCCTGCAATTCCGCCAATCAAAATACCGATAGGAGCTGAGCGAAGATACAATACACCCCCCTCACGGGAAACAAATCTTTTCATCTGCTTCTTTGTCATACCAATGGTGCAAAGCTGCCCAAACTGATGTATTCTCCCGATGACGGAGAGATAAAACACACCATAAATCACAAGGATACACGCAAGCAGAATAACCGCTCCAACCATACCATAAACCATCACAGACTGTGTATCCACAGACAGTGACTCAATAAATGACTTTGAAGGACTGACATATTTTCTTTCAATCCCTGCGTCACTTCCGATTAAGTACATCTCTTCTTTACAATCTTCAGGATGCATTGTTGTTGCACCGTACAACTTTGCATAAACCTCATACGGCATATCTTTTAACTGACTGCCGTTTTGTGCATAATTTTCAGAGAAGAATACGGAAAACTGCTTTGCCGTATCGCTGCCATTTAAGATACCCGATACCCTAAAAGTTTCGGTGCTGCCATCATAAAAGGTAAAAGTCACGCTGCTTCCAACCCCAGGCTCGACACCCATCTTTTTAAGCATAGCCGCTTGTGCAGCAATTTCATCTTCTTTTTCGGGGAGTTTTCCTTCAAGCAGTTCGCCGATTTGGATTTTATCGGACAACTCGCTCACATAATACGGCATGACATCAAAGCCGTCCATCTGGGAAAGGATACCTGTTTTCGCCTGTATCTGATAAGCAATGCGGTCATCTGCTTTCAGCATTTCTACCTGTTCATTGGTAAGGTTATAGTAGCCTACCTGCTGTCTATGGGATAGGTCGTTTTTAACCTGCTGTTTTTGTCCTATCGCAAACATAAGGATTGTGGTCAAGAGAGCCGATGCCAAGACAATGGTAATCATCACAAACAGGTTACGCATACGGCTTGATTTCAAGCTCTGCTTTGACATCAAAGAAATCATTTTTGCCGTTATCTTTTTATTGTTCATTCCGATTACCTCCCTTATCCCGCTATTTTCCCATCTTCAATACGTATTCTCACATCCGCCTTTCCAGCAATTTCAGGATTGTGGGTAATCATAACGATAGTCTGATTGAACTTCTCACTCGTCATTTTCAAAAGGTCGATAACTTTATCGCTTGTGCGGCTGTCAAGGTTTCCCGTTGGTTCATCGGCTAAGATAATTGCAGGTTTTGACACTAATGCACGGGCAATCGCCACCCTCTGCTGCTGACCGCCTGAAAGATGGCTCGGGTAATTAGAAAGTTTCCCGTCAAGTTCCAAGAAATGTACGATTTCTTTCAAAAACTTTTTATCCTCTATCTTGCCATCCAGGCGGACAGGAAGCACGATATTTTCATACGCCGTAAGATACGGAATAAGGTTGTAATTCTGAAAAATGAAACCGATACGCTGACGGCGGAACACCGTGAGCTGTTCCTCTGTAAGTTTTTCAAGACTTTTATCCTCCACCTTAACACTGCCAGAAGTAGGGATATCCAATCCGCCAAGCATATTGAGCAAAGTAGATTTACCACTGCCCGATGTACCAATAATGGCAACAAATTGACCGTTCTTTACGGACACATTCACATCATCCAGAGCTTTGACAAGGCTCTCATCCTTACCATAGTATTTTTTCAAATGGGTTGCATTTAATATTGACATAGTAATTCCTCCTTGATTTATACCACTTGATATGCTCATCATATCCTATTTTATAAAAGATACAATAGCCGACGCAGTTTCTAATATTCAGAACGCAAATTCTAATATTCAAGCATTGAAAAAACCTGCTGTCCGTAATAGACAACAGGCTCGTAAGTTATAATCTTTATGGAATTGGTATTAGGATTTTTAAGGTGAATGTGCCTTTTTCATATTTGGTTGTCAACTGACCGCCGTACTTTTCAGCGGCTTTTCGCATATTGGAGATACCGAAACCGTGGAGAAAATCGTCGCTCTTTGTAGTGCGGATATTTGTATTTTCACTATTCTGCAAGCAGTTATTTTCAATCAAAACCGAAAAGAAGTTTTGCATTTTTCCCGCCTTCACAAGGATTGCCCTCTGTTCCTCCGGCAGCTTTTCGCTTGCTTCAATGGCATTATCCAAGGCATTGCTGAAAATAGTGCTAATATCAAGCGGTTCTATAAAGTCCACGCCGTTAAGGTCGGCGGTAACAGAGAAAGCGATACTCTTTTCTCTGGCAAGCTCGGATTTTTCTTTTAAAATGATGTCCAGAATATCGTTGCCCGTATGCACATAGTCCTCATACATTGCCACCCGTGATTGCAGTTTTTCTACCATCTCCGTCGTTTCGGGAGAGTTAATCTGCCGCTGTAAGATATGTCTTTGCAAGACAAGCAGATGATTTTTCATGTCGTGGTACACGGAGCGTACTTTTTCTTCGTCCTTTAGCTTTTCCTGATAGTAGGCAAACTGTTGTTGAAGCTGTGCAATCTGTATCTTATCTTTCTGTTCCTGATCTCGAAAATAAAGTGTATTTTTAGAATACAGAAAAACGACAAGATAAGTAAATGTGAAAATTGCCATACCCACAATAATAAGCATATGGGGTATTTTATTTAAGTTCAAGACATTATAGACACTGAACATAAACACAGTAAACCCTATCATAAAAACTGTTGATAAAACAGCACAGTCATTCGCTTTGATTTTGTATTTGAAGTTTTTTAACACCGCACAAATAACAACAACTGATATAATACGCACAGCAATTCCATCAACATAAGTTTCCCAACGCAGCATGTTTTGACCATCTACCATAACAAAAACCGTATCGTTATATACGAATTTTGATATTAGATACAAAAACACTTCCGTAAAAAAAACACAGCAGACAAACCATATTTCTGTAACAATAATACTCTGGTAGATGGACTCTTTGTAGCCGATTTTCAATAGTATTACAGCCAATGTAAAAATGATTGGCATTTTGAATGCACCGAGCTCCGAAAACCAAGTTAATATCCAAGTAAGCATAAACATTATAATCGGCGGGATATATTTACATAATGGTGTATGAAAGCGGGTTTCTTTCAGCAAAATTCCACTGATAATATAAAGACAAACCATCTCTACTACTGTACTCAATATATCCAAACATTGATAAACCCACATTTTACTGCACCTCCAACCTTGCTGGTATCGGCAGCAAAATCTTCAAAACAAATTTCCCATTTTCAGACTTGGTTATCAACTGACCATCATATTTTTCAGCGGCTTTTCGCATATTGGAGATGCCGAAACCGTGAAGAAAATCGTCGCTCTTTGTAGTGCGGATATTTGTATTTTCACTATTCTGCAAGCAGTTATTTTCAATCAAAACCGAAAAGAAGTTTTGCATTTTTCCCGCCTTCACAAGGATTGCCCTCTGTTCCTCCGGCAGCTTTTCGCTTGCTTCAATGGCATTATCCAAGGCATTGCTGAAAATAGTGCTAATATCAAGCGGTTCTATAAAGTCCACGCCGTTAAGGTCGGCGGTAACAGAGAAAGCGATACTCTTTTCTCTGGCAAGCTCGGATTTTTCTTTTAAAATGATGTCCAGAATATCGTTGCCCGTATGCACATAGTCCTCATACATTGCCACCCGTGATTGCAGTTTTTCTACCATCTCCGTCGTTTCGGGAGAGTTAATCTGCCGCTGTAAGATATGTCTTTGCAAGACAAGCAGATGATTTTTCATGTCGTGGTACACGGAGCGTACTTTTTCTTCGTCCTTTAGCTTTTCCTGATAGTAGGCAAACTGTTGTTGAAGCTGTGCAATCTGTATCTTATCTTTCTGTTCCTGCTCACGGAGACGTACCGTATTTTTGACATACAGGAAAATCAAGACAACGAGTACAGGAAAAATTGCCGCAATGAAATATATCATGCCATCCGATACTTTGTGAAAATTTAGGTTTTCGACAGCACTATACATAAAACTTATGTAACCTGTGATAAAAACAAATGTAATAATCAAAAAATCTTTCAGGTTAAACTGATAAGTAAACTTCCTACATATTCTGTATAATACCAAGAATGTCAAACCTCTCACTAACAAAGTCATGATATATGTTTCCCACCGCAAAAAAGATGTACCATCTATCAGGACAAGTATATTTTCTCCATACAAAAATTTTCCCAAAAGTGTACCTATACCTTCTGATAACATTGTTATCGTCGTTATAGACATCTCATAACTGATAATACACTGATAAAGAGAATCTTTATAGCATATTTTCACAACAATAACTGATACAGCATAAATAATTGGTATTTTATATGCTCCCAATTCAGAAAACCATGTTAAACTGAAAACAAATGCAAAAAAGCCACCTATTATAATCCATTTATTTATACAAGACTGAAATCTTGGCTTCTTACAAAAGAACGTACTAAAAAAATATAACCCCCAACCCTCTGTCAGTGTTGATATAATATCCAAGCATTGATAAACCCACATTACAGCATATCCCCCCAAAAGTCCGTCAGCTTTATCATAAAGTCCTTACGCTTAGGCTGACTAATTGGAACACGCTTTCCTGTGGTCATCACAATTTCCAAGTTCTCCACACTTTTTACATAAGCCATATTGACTACAAAACTCTGATGCGGACAGGCAAACTGTGGCTGGCTTAAAAGCAGGGCAGATACTTCTTTCATATTTTTGTAGATTATCTGCTGCTGTCCCTCAAAATGCAGCATTACATTTCGCTTAGCAGTTTCCGCATAGCAGAGATTTTTATACAGCACCTTATATTTACCGCTGTCGTTCTGAAAGCTCACATACGGCTCATCTTTTCCTTGATAGCGGGCAAAATAGCGGTCAAGCTCCATTTTCAGAACACCGTATTTCACAGGTTTCAAAAGGTAATTAACTGCACCGTATTCATAACCCCTCCATACATATTTCTTCAAAGAGGTTAAGAAAATAAGTCCAACGGTACTGTCCATCCTGCGAATTTCTTCCGCTGTCTTTAAACCGTTCAGCTTTTCCATCTTTATATCCATAAAAATCAAGTCAAAGTCCGGCTGATAATCTTTGAGCAGTTCCGTTCCATCCTTGAACTCAAAAAAGCAGAAAGTCTTATCCGTTTCATCTGCATATCTTCTTAAATTTTGCTTTAATTCGACGATGAATTCCTGCTCATCATCACAAATGGCTATCTTAAACACTTTTATGACCTCTTGTTGCTATGATTTTCCTCTTGGAAGATCGGAAGAG
>CAQBGY010000248.1 GCA_948759685.1 uncultured Eubacterium sp. | reverse complement strand
GTAGTAAAAGTCAGTAAAATCAAGTGTTTTAAACCTAATCAGCAGACACTAATTAAAACAATATTATGTCTTAAAACGTATGATATTCTGATCAATGACAGGGAATTTCTATCACGCGAGATTCTTAATTATTTAAAAACCAAGCGAAAGGAAGATTCATATATCTTCGCAATAAAAAACATGACCGTTTTTGAGATTATTGTAAATCTGGCAAAGAAAATCGATACATGGCAAAAGCATCCAAATAAGAAGATAACAGATTTCAAAAATACCCAGTATAACTATATCACTTATTGTATCATAATTACACTAACAGAGTATCTATATCTCCATCTCTACTAAAACATGGAGAAAAGAATTTATAGGAAATCTACTTTCGATAGTATTGAAAATTTACAAGAAGACCAGCCCCACGTTGATGGTCATATATTCAGGGCAATATTTTAAAACATTTCCCTTCCCAAAACTTCTACAGCTTTATGTAGAATGCACGTTAGAAGTAAAACCGCTTCTTCTGTTTCACCCGAAACAGATCATCTCATCAATTAACTGGCGTATAAAAAACCAAAAGACTTTGGCTATGAGTTGAATTGCCGGAACCTTACATCCCTCGCGAAAGAAGCGGTCAGGCAGGTATCGTGGTGTACAGAGGAATATGCCCATTCTCAAAACACTGAATGGTTTGCCAGACCGCCTTTAGGCAAAAAAGTAACATCGGCTCAGTAGATCCAATAATAAACCACTAGCAGGGCTGGTGGTTCGTGACTTGAAAATGGAGCGCTGCTCCATGGATAAATATCCAATCATAGAACAGCACTCCCGATGAGAAGCAATATTAATGGTATAATGCATACATAGTATTTGCGCCAGCAATACCATCTGATGTAAGTCCCCTATCATTCTGGAAATTTTTCACTGCGTTCACTGTACCAGTACCATAAATACCATCGATTCCATTCGGATTATAACCAAGGCAGTACAGCATTCCCTGCAGGATATGCACACTGTTACCACGGCTTCCTGACTTCAAAGCGACAACAGCAGCCTTGGAATTTGCACCAAAAATACCATCAGCAGTAACCTTCAGTTCTTTCTGATAAGCAATAGTTGCTGCTTTTTTCGTATTGGGACCGTAATAGCCATCTGTGCTAAGACCCGAAGCATAGGTTGTGTTGAGCCAACTCTGGAAATTCTTGATCGTAGCATTTCCGGAAGGTGCTGTCGTGCCGCCGCTAACATTGGCACCATCCAAAAACAGAGCCTTTTCTGCTGCGCGCCGTCTTACCAGCCCATCAACTACCTTACCACCAGAATATACCCATTTGTCAAACTCGTTTGCTGCACCGCCAACATCTCCTGAATTTAATTTCCTTAACAGGGTACTATTTTTCAAAGCTCCGTCGCCAACATTGAAAGAGAATGATACCAAAGCATCAAACATATTCTGGGTAATACCAACTGTTACACAATTATTGACCGCCTTTTCAAATCTGGCAAGATCGCTTTTTAAATAAGCTTCTGCCTGTGCCTGGGAAATAGTCATTCCAGAAGATACACCTCCGGTATGACCATAGCCAATAGTCCATACCCCGGCAGAATCCTGATACGCCTTAAGACGACAGGATTCAAATTCCTTGATTAAATTGATTCCTTTTTGTGAAGTTACAAGTGCCATTTTTTTACCTCCATTTATTTTTTTATTTTGTACATGTACATAAAATAAATAAGAAGTTAGGCATTAATTTGTAAACCACCAATATCAAAAACTATTTTAACAGACCATTAATAGCAGTTATTTTTAACCCTTGGGAAGAAAAATCAGCATTTAAAACTTCACCAATCCAAATTTGTCCAGATTCACCAATCATAATTCCTTCATAATTGCAAAACATTTCCACACAATCTTCATTTTCAATCGCCGTTAAGAAATTCTCATTCAGATTACTGTTAAAACTGTTTGATGCATTCAGAAAATCCTCACTGTTCTCATATGTTACATCAGCTATAGTAATTGGATAGGAAATTTCAGATGAAATTGCTGACCAATCTTGTATCAAAAACTGTTGCCTGACTTGCGCTGCATACAGTTCTACCTCTGCTGAGGAAATATTTGTTGCAACTCGATAGTAATCATTATCAATTTTTGGGTTACTTTCTTCTGGTTGGGAGGAAGTATTCTGAGAAGAATCAACTGTATTGTCAGATATAGTGTTTTTTTCTTCTGGCTGAGAATAATTATCTGTTTTTTCCTCATCTACACGATTTATAAATTCCGAATTATTCTCAGGTTCTATAACAGATACTGTATTATCATCGCGAAAAACTTCAACAGTTGTTTGACTTTCTTTTAAACCATTTTCTTCAATCAATGAAAATTCTTCTACAGGCAAGACAGTTTCTTTATAATCTTGCTGCTTATTGGAACAGCCGTATATTTGTACACTTAATAAAAGAAATAATAAAATTGATTTTTTTTTCATAATGTACCCCCAAACTTAAAAATATATATATTATCCAAACTTACTTCAATTACCAACATTTTCTTAGCTAACATGCCTAAATCTATGGTTATCCAGAAATCGTAAGAATTTTGCCTTCATCATACATTATTTCGTAAAATCTGACAATACTGGAATTATAAAATGTAGGTAATAAATTTAATTCGAATTCATTAATATTATATACTTAAAAAACATTATGTCAAGAGTGTATTTCCAAGCAACAGCGCACTGGAAGATACTTTATTTTATAAGTGGAAATATAGTCAAAAAATGGATACAACATTACAGAAACTGAAAGCAGATATTAAACCAGCTGACTGTGCTTTATGGAGAACGTGTAAACACAAAAACTGGAGCTGTTTACCATATATCATAAACAGCCCCAATCTTATTCTATCGACTTTAAAAGTATTACCAGAAATGCCCAGTCTTATTCTGAAAACCAGATGTGGGCAGATCCCACAAAAATATTTGTTACTGATAATGTCTTGATCAATGTGCAAAAAATCAAGTAAGATGTATAAAAGCATTCTTTCTGTCAATACTATTATCAAAAAAATTCAACCACAAAAAACACTCATATATGATAATGTTTTTCTACATATCTAATTCATATTCAAAAAAATTTTTTACACCTCTTACACAATTATCTGAATTTACTTTTTATCATAATCATCAATATCTCTTTTCAACTCCGCAAGAACATTTTTAATAAACTTCGGTAAGACAGCCCCCATTCTGGCAGCATTTTCCAAAATAGATAATAACTCATTGATAATAAACCATATAATAACTAGAAAACCAAAAAAAGTGTTCGTCTGATAGTTCAACCCCATCTTACCAATTAGTTTATAAATAACATAATCAGTGCTGAGTGCTACTAGGAGTGTCAATATATATCCTATTTTCTTATAAATACCCACCACACTTTTTTTACTACTCCATCCAAAACTTTTATCATCAGGATGCTCCATAGCTTCTTTTTTTGATGCCAGCATTCCTGATATATAATCTGCTATCATCAAGAGAATCAACAATATCATAATAGGAGAAATCAACTCTAGTTTGTCTCCTAAAATGGCACCTAGAAATGTAATACCACCTTTTATAGCATGAAAATTTTTTTCTTCGTCCATAATAACACCCTCCTACATGATTAAGACAAAATATGTTTTTTTATCTCTTCATAATATTTTTTTCGCATACGATGAACATACTGTCTTGATATATGCAGCTGATTAGCCGCTTCAATATCCGTTAGTCCTTTCATAAATATCAACCTGAAAAGTTCTTTTTTATTTTCCCCCAGACTTTCAAATATTTCCTGCATACCAATTTGTATTAATATTTCATCATATGAATTATCTGTTTTTACTGCCAATTCAACCTTGTCATCTGTCATTTCCACAACATGATCATGTAATCTACGGCTTATCCGATACAATTCCATATACTTATTTTTCAATGCTGTTGATAAATAATTGACAATCTGTCCGTCATTTTCATAAAACATCATTTTTTGTATTGCTTCCCACAACGCAGTTACTAATTCTTCGTAAACATCTTCCTTTTCATCCTTATATAATAATTTGGTGTACTTGTTAATCAATGGACTAAACCGTTCCACAATCAAATAAAAGTCCTCTTTATTTCGTTTTATCTTATCTATAAGCTCACAAATTTCTCCCATATCCTTTCCCTCCATGAAAGGAAAAAAGAAAGCTATCAGGAAGATGTAAACCAAGAATTCCAAAAACAAAATATAATAAAATTCTATTTTTTTTTATTCTACTGACATAAAATCTTAAGTTATTGTCAAAAAATCCAATAATTAGAAACTTATTTACCTTACCATCTTTACTGCGTAGATCTGTACATAATAAAAAAATGAAATAATCCATCAGTAGAAAAGCACACATGATCTAAAAGATTTTTTCACAAAGATGGATATAAACAGATTTTTGTTTATTGTACAAATTCAAAATATGACAAAAGCGGCTATGTTGTGGCGTTATAATTCTCAATAAGAAATGTTTGTGATAGTGTATCCTTTTGAAAAGGCATGAATATCTGAAGGAACAGAAGTGTTACGTTATTTTATACACTTGTTATAAAATATCAGAAATTATGAGATAATGAATCAAAGACGAAAAAGTGTCTGTTTTGTCATATCAATGACAAAGAGAAAATTTTTTAAAAGCATGACATGATGTGATGCGTATTGTGATTGCTATATATACCTAAATAATATATGATTAAGTACAGCATAATGAACAGTAAAGGATACAGGGATTAAAAAAGTAATCTTGGAAAATGTAAGAATTGTACTTAGGAATTGTGAAAAAATAATTTTAGCAAATTACGCAGGACTTTTCTTCGAGAGTGCAGTGCAAAAATTAGGCACATAGCGGGCTATATAACTGATTTTCGCACTGTGCTATTGGGAAAAAGACAAGTAAACTGCAAAGTTATTTTTTCACAGTTTCCTATCTAAAACAGCGTACAGAAAACAAAGAAATACCAAAGCAGCAAACAAACATATATGGAAACCCTATATGGCACTAGAGCGTGTTTGAAAATTCATTTCTACCATCTGCACGCCCCACTTTGCGTGATATTTGCGCCAAATTCAGGTTACATAGCCCGCTATGCGCCCTTCATTTGGCACAAATCTCCCACAAATTGTGACGCACATCTGGCAGAAAGCAATTTCCAAACACGCTCTAGCGTAAAAAATGTACCATACTATATTAGAGAAGGGAAATCTATCATCAGTAAAAAGTAAGAGAACAGGCACTTATGGATGCAACAAAAACATAACCTGAAATATACACAGAGAGGTAACTCTTTTAGGCCACTTATCAATGATTTTTGACGCAAAATGGCAAAATTTTTGCGTAAGA
>CAQBGY010000247.1 GCA_948759685.1 uncultured Eubacterium sp. | reverse complement strand
GGCAACCGTGGAATGTATGCGGACGCTCGCCCCATACCCAACCGTCAAAGTGCATAGCAATAACTTTGTTGCCCGGGTGCTCCGGTACATCAATATACGCTACCCGCACATCTACAGCAGGTTCCAACCCAGCCAAAGCCTGAGCAATCTCCTGTTGTGTCTTGTCGGTAACTTCTTGTCCGATTATCTTCAAAGACTTCGGTGCTACACCGAAAATTAGCCAACCACCTTCGGTGTTCAGAAATGCACATGCCGAGTGCATGCCGTCTTTTAGTTCACCGGTAGTCTTTTTCAGTTCTAGAGTTCTTGACTCATCGGCTGAGACAAGTTTCTTTATGTCGTTAATTGTCATATTCATAAGGTATACTAACCAATGTCTAACTTATCCTTTCAATTGGGTTCTAAATGATTTTCCAATATCAAGAATAAGTTTGTCATAATTATCTTTAGTCGTTTTATTCTGATTTATTGTAATGCGTGTTTCCTCTAAAGATATCCTTTCATTTTCACTTGAATATCCTCTGACATCAACCAATTTTACTTTCCCAAATTGTAGCTGTTCAAATTTTTCGATTAGCATCAAAAGTTTTACATAGTGTTCTTCTTCTATCAATAACAGATTATCGTTGATTGCATCTTTTGTTAGTCTAATTTGTTCGCTAAATGCAGGAATTTGCGATGGCTCCAATTTTTCCCATAGCATATCTGCCTGCTGTTTGGTATACAATAGGATTTTCCATAAGCTGTTATATGATTCAAATTGTTTTTCTGAATATCTTGCATATTGCATTTTGGCTTTTTCTATAGTGCTTTTTGTTTCTTCCAATTCTTTAGCATATTTATTTTTAATGCCCTCGAGTTCTTGTTCGTGTTTATTATTGTATGAGTCAAGCAACCGTTTGGAAAGGAAATCACCAAACCATTTTGCTAGACCTATAACAACAACGCTTGCTCCTCCAATTGAAACAATAAAAGCTGTTGCAAGTTTGACATATTCAATTAGTTCCATGATTAGTAATATAGAGCATTATATTTCATCCAATCTTCAATCTCATAAGGGTTAACAGCACCTGCGATATATCGATTAACGGAAAGATATCCAACTTGGACTCCATGTAGAAATATTATTGGCGGTGTATTTGTATATTGATTAAATGGACTAAGTGAAGAATACTGACTACCATATGTAGAGTATTTATTCATAATAGAAGTTGGCGAATAAGAATTGCCATATCTACCATATTTATTCAGAATAGAATCAACATCATATATATTTAATGATAGTTTCCCTAAAAACTGTCCATCATTAGCTATGATAAATGATTCTTTTCGATTTATTCTTATTGTTAATTCTGCTTGATTCATGAGTTTGAGTTGTTTTAACGTTTTAAGAAACCATATTCATATACTTTTGGCTCAATTTTTGAAGCCAAAGCACGGAGTTTTTCACGAAGATTCTGAATCAGCTCCATATACCTTTCATCATCGCTATTGGTTTTCATCTGCACTTTGCCGTTCTTTGTCAGTTTTGTACCTTGGAAATATAGTTTGATATCATATAATGATGCATCAGGATTAGAATCCGGTTGTGAATGATAGTATCTCCAAAGTTCACGTCCTGCATTTAATACTGCTTCTGCTTCTGCTGAGAATGTCAAAGGATGAGATTTGTCTTCAGCTCCTGAAAACAAATCAGCTTCTTTCCTTGGACGTTTTTTACCTGAAATAAAGTCAATCATAAAATGGCTTTTATAGCTGTCGTGAGCATCTACTTCTTTTTCAGGAAAAGGAATCCAATGATTTATAGTTTCAGAACTTTTAATATTGGTATGAAAAATAGTATATGCTAAACAGTCATTTTGAAACTCCGTATCTTCTTCCCAGTTATTTGTTGGTGACAAAAATTGGTCTCTGTCATTTAACCAATCAGCGGATATAATAGTCCTTACAACAAGGTATATGCATGAAGCAAATAGATTATTCGCTGTAATTTGCCATTGATATTGGTGATTCCAAGGTCTCCACGAATTTTCTATTCTTACGGTACGTTGATTCTGAAAATCATTTCCTACTCCAATAATTGTTCCTATGGAATATTTTGAACCTTTGGAGGATTCTATAGGCTTGTCTATGAAAGTCTGAGTCCAATCGTTGATAACCTTATAGTTGTCGTAAGATAGAATTGTTTTTTTACATAAAAAAGCACCATCAGCTGCATAGACATCTGATAGAGTTTCGGTGAACACTTCATTTTCACCAAGATGATATATAAAAAAGCCAATTGGAAAATCTCCGGTCACATTATCAAAAGTGTTTGCTGGAACTAAAAAATTTCGACCGAGCTTCGCTCGGAAAAACGACCGAAATTCCGCGATTTCTTTGTAAATTCTTGTCATAAACTGGATAAACATTTCTCTTTTAGCATACCCCATATCAGTGGCATACTTCAATTTTATAACACTTTCCGCAACTCCACTTCTGCCTTCTCCCGAGCGATTATCTCCTTCAGCATACGGAGGGTTGATATAAATAACAAGATTCTTTCTACGTTCTTCATCATTTATGATGTCTCGGAGTCCATCCGGGAGCTTGTCAAATGAATCGTTAAGGAAATCAAATTGAAAAACATGACTATTAAGTAAGTTTGCTCCATTTTCAATTCGCTCACGCATAACATCTACGTCCGCTTGATTTAGAGTCGATGCCCATATACGATATTTATTTGTCAGCCCATTCAAGAGATTACCTGTACCGGCTGCACAGTCCCATATAAAATATTGATCTTGCCAGTCTTCACCCAGTTCATCTGCAAGATATTGCTGAGATAACTCCACCCATTTTTGAGGTGTAAAAAATGAGCCTTGTCTCTCGCGAACATCTTGTGGAACCAATAAATCTTTACGATTGATAATATAGTCCCAATATTCTCTTTTAGGAGGACGTTCATATCTATTCCAGAACTTCTTATGTGCTTTTTGATTATCATTAAAGTCTGCACGACTCGATGTAAAAAGTCCTAATTCATTCTTCTTTCTTCCGAGAGTATAATGTGTCTTTTCAAGTAATACTTGCAGCTTTTCTTTTATCGAGACATCATCTTTTGAAAGTAAGTCCGCAAGATAAAAGTCTGAATCAAATACTCCTTCATTTTTGGCGGCATTCCAATCTACTACTATGGTAGACTTGACTTCTTTTAACCACTTCTGGTAGATAACTACAAAGTTGTTTTTGCTAATTTTTATTCTAGATATTCTTTTCTTGCCAAGCTTAAAATTGGCTTTGACAAACTTCTTTAAATCCTTCTTGTCTTTATCAAAATCAAATGTAAATAAATTCTTAAACAGAGATCTTTTTACAAAATCTAGAACAGTAAGAAATTCTTTTGTCGTATGATCCGATGGCGTGACATTCCAATTAAAGTCATTCTTGTAGAAAACTTCATGAATAGAATTGTATGAAACAAAAGCAATTTTCGATGCATCAAAGGCTCCAATAAACGATGGAGGTAAGTGCTTTTCAAAAGTGCGTGCTTTCCCTATGGTCAAAATCAATTGTGTTATGGATTCTTCCAAAATTGACTTATTCCCTTTTTTTGCTTCTGCCCAAAGAAAATATTGGGCCTCTGTCGAACCATTTTCTATTGGTTGAGCTATACAAAAATCCACATCACCCAATATCTGTGTTGTGTCATAAGAAGAAAAGAAATCAGATGCGATCTTATTTTTCAGTTCTTCTTCTCGGATTAAATTAGAGTATGCCATAATCAATCATTATTACCGCCATTAATCAGTTGGCGAGGGTCAACCTTCAAAAGTGCTGCAATTTTCACAAGCATATCAAGAGAGGGTTGCATCTTGTTGGAACACCATCGTGAAACGGTTGCTTCGTTCTTACCGACTTGCTCAGCAAGCCATTTCCCAGTTTTACCATTCTCCACTAACACAACTTTCAGCCTATTGATTTTTTGAGATTCCATATGTCTTGATTTGCCTATTAATTACAATACTTTGACTTACCTTGCAAAGGTAGCGATATTATCTGAAAATACGACTTAAGTCTCAGAAAAGTAGCATAAACGCCCTTAAAACCAAGTATATTGAGTATATTTGCATTCAAAAAGAAGAGAAACAAGCCTATGAACGAAGAGAACAAAATAATACTCTATCAGGACGATAACGATATAACTCGTGTGTCTGTGCGCTTTGCTGATGAAGATTTGTGGCTGACTCAGGGACAATTCGCCGAGATATACTAAACAAGTAAATCGAATGTAAGTGAGCATATTAAGCATCTATTTGAGGATGAAGAGTTAACAAGGGAGGCAACTGTTCGGAAATTCCGAACAGTTCAAATAGAAGGTTCTCGTAAGGTTGAACGGGAAGTGGAACACTACAATCTTGACATGGTTATCGCTTTGGGCTATCGTGTGCAGTCCCAAGTTGCAACCCGTTTCCGTCGTTGGGCAACACAGCGGCTTCATGAGTATATCCAGAAAGGATTTGCTATGGATGATGAAAGGTTGAAACAGGGCGGTAACCGTTATTTTCGTGAGTTATTGTAACGCATTAAGGATATTCGTAGTAGCGAACGCAACTTCTATCAGCAAGTCACCGATATTTATGCTACAGCCACGGATTATGATCCACGCGATGAAATGACAAAGATGTTCCACCATACAAAACAAACTGCATTATGCAGTTCACGAGAATACGGCAGTTGAGGTTATTTACAATCGTGTGGACAACGAGAAGCCGTTTGTCGGAATGACTAACTTCAAAGGCAACTATGTAACTTAAGGATGACGTGAAGATTGCCAAGAACTATTTGTCTGAGATTGAACTCCAACGCTTAAACTTACTTGTTTCCGGTTTCTTGGACTTTGCCGAGTTTCAAGCATTGGAAATGAATCCCATGACAATGAAAGATTGGATAGAGGCACTGGACAACCAAATCATAGCACACAAGCGTAAGGTTTTGATTGGCAAGGGAAATATTTCGCATAAACAAGCGATTGAAAAAGCAGAAAAAGAGTTTGCCATCTATCGCAAACGCGAAATGGAACTGCTTGAAAGCGATTTTGATAAGGAAATCAAAAGATTGAAAGATAATAATGGTAAAAGTTCAAACTAATTCATTATCTTTGCCTTTGGAAACTTTCACGCAACCTTGCGCAGAACGCAGCAAGTCATTGGTGGAGCAAATGGAGGAGATTGCAGTTGAATAGCTTTTAGAAAAGAATGATATTCAACCACTTGGAAATAAATTACGATTTCTGGTGGCACCACCCAAGACCGAAAATAAGTCGCTGATAATCAGCGACTTATTTCATTTTAAGACCCTCGGCTTGTCCGAAATATGGGCCCAATCCGAAATGGCGGTGCATATGTTAAATTGAGTCGAAGAGAATGTTA
>CAQBGY010000246.1 GCA_948759685.1 uncultured Eubacterium sp. | reverse complement strand
GAGTCATAGCAGGGCTCACAAGGCTGATCGCGCCATTTATGCGTTTCTTGTTTCCTCAGATTCCCAAAGGCCATAGAGCTTGGGATTCGCTGTCGGCAAACTTTGTGGCGAATATACTAGGGCTTGGCTGGGCGGCGACGCCGGCGGGATTAAGGGCGATGAGTGATTTGGAGGAACTTGAGCGGGAGCGGGGGAATGAGGAATATATGGATGCAAAGGTGGGTATGGCAGCTTCAAATGGTTTTGCGGATTGCGGGGCGCGGACGGCAAGTAATGAAATGTGTACGTTTCTTGTGATGAATATTTCGTCTTTGCAGTTGATACCGGTGAATATTATTGCTTATCGCAGTCAGTATGGGAGTGCGAATCCGGCAGCGGTGATTGCGCCCGCGATTGTGGCGACGTTTTTTAGTACGGTGGTGGCGGTGATATATTGTAAACTTATGGATAGAAAGCAAAGAATATAACGCTCTTTGCTTTTTGGGATTAAAAATGTACTCATTATTTGTTGGCATAATTTTAAAAAATGACAACAAATTTTTGGTTTCATATTTTTTTTAAAGTTCGTGTCAATGACTTGACACAAGGGTGATTGCGGGCAATAAGTGATATGGACTGAAACTATGCTTATAGTCTAATCAAAAATTTGAAATATGTACATTTTGTTTTTATTTATTATGAATTGGTAAAAATATTTATTTAATGCATTTATGAAACAGTGAATAAGAAAGTTTTAGATATTAGAAACCAAATATAAATTCGTTAAATATAGAATAATAATAAATAAATCTTAAACAAATTAGATTATTTTATGTGATAAAATAAAGAAAAATACAAATATTATGCTCTTGAAACTTATATTTTATGTATCATAAAATGTGATTGACATTTCGGGAAAAATATTTTATAATAGTAAAAAAATAGGGGGAATGAAATGGATTATAAAGATATTACAAATAGTTTTATAAAAGAATATCCTGATTATAAGAGTGATGTGAGGAATTTTAGTGAATATTTAGAAAAATATTGGGAGAATTCGTTGTCAGGTGATCCGCTTCGTATTTTATTGAAAGGCATAGATGTTGAGTTTATATTAAAGAGTTTAGTTTACAATGTGGAAAATGTAAAGAGGTATAAAACAAAGACAAAAGCGAAACGGTATGCAACTGTGGTCGGCCAGCTCTTCAATTACATTCGAAAAGAGACGGATATTGTGAATTCTGACTTATATGATGAAATTTCATATAATCGATTACGCGAAAATTCATATATGCAGCAAATGATGGCATATATTGAAAAATCTGAGCTATTAGCAGGCATTGTGGAACAGGAACCACTAACATCCAGTCAGGCTGAAAAAATTTTAAATTGGGCAAATGAACAATTTGTTGAACAAGACTGGGAAGATACAACGAACTTTAGAAAAGCAATGGCAGCCATTGGAATGAAAATGATGATGCTGTATGGGATTACTTACCGTGAATTGAGAAAAGTAAAATGGGATGACTATGACGAATTGCATAGTTGTATTGTTATTAATGCGTTTGAACTTCGCCTACCTCTAAAATTATCCGAACAGTTAAAAGACATGAAAGAGTTTGTACGAAAAAAGAATATTGTAAATAAAGACGAGCTTTTGTTTACAGATTGTTTTGGTGAACCATGGGCAGAGGTCACATCATATTCTGGAATTCCTGATTATATGGGAGCTTTGATTGGGATTACCAGCGTTACAAGCACCGTAAAGTATGGAATCAGTCAATTGTTAAAGGCAGGTTTAAGTGATTCTATTATAAAGAAGATGACAGGAGCAAGTGAGAAATTGATTCAGGGTTGCTTATTGCAGGAGGATAATGAATTGAAAAAAATTATAAATACAAAAATTCTTATGGCTGAGCACTACTATAATTTTTAAAAAATTATATAATTTTGGAAAGGTGGTAATTAGTATGTCAATATTGCAGAAACAAGTGATACAGTCTCTTGATGGTTTGTCTGAGGATAATTTACAGTTTTTATTTGACATGATTCAGCGGTTTATGAAACCCAGCGGAATTGGAGAAAACAATAATGAAAAATCAGATATAGTTAGAAATGGTGTGCGTAGAATTGGCAGTTTAGAGGGGCAGGATTTAATTGATGCAGATTATGATATTGATGCGTGTAATGATGAAATTGCAGAAATGTTCGGGGTAAACGATTTATGAAAGTATTGATAGACACACATATAGCAATTTGGGCTGTGCTAAATGATCCTAAATTACCAAAGCAGGCAAAAGACATTATTCTTGACAAGGCAAATGACATATTTTATAGCACTGCTTCTGTGTGGGAAATTACAATTAAGTATATGTTGCATCCGGATAAACTTCGCATGAATGGAAATCTTTTAGAAAAGGGATGTGAAGAAAACGGATACCTTGTATTGCCTATTTTAAACAAACATGTTTCAGCATTGGAAACATTGACGCGAACAGAAAATGCGCCTCGCCACAATGATCCGTTTGACAGAATTATGGTGGCTCAAGCAAAAGCAGAAAGCTTTATGTTTCTAACACATGATTCTTTGATTTCGTATTATGACGAACCATTTATTATTTTAGTTTAGTAGATGATAGTAAAATTTTCTAAACAATATAGATTTTGCTATTAAGAGGCAAGTACAATTTGCTATAATCGGATTAAAGGCACAAGTTCAGTGTTTTTTGCTGGAAGTAAAAGTCACTTCCGATAAGTTATATTATAACGGATTATGAAAGCAGGAGTTTTTAAAATGACATCCTGCTTTTATGATATGGATTCTTTATTTATTGACATGATTTAACAATGATGGAAAATATGTGATTTTATAAATTTTTCAAAAAGTACGTGTCACTACCTTGACTCAAGGGGGGCTGCGGGCGATGAGCGACTTGGAGGAACTTGAACGGGAGCGGGGGAACGAGGAATATATGGATGCAAAGGTGGGGATAGCAGCTGCGAATGGTTTCATGGATTGCGGGGCGCGGACGGCGAGCAATGAGATGTGCACATTTCTTGTGATGAATATCTCGTCATTGCAGTTAATACCAGTGAATATTATTGCTTACCGCAGCCAGTATGGGAGTGCGAATCCAGCATCAGTCATTGCACCTGCGATTGTGGCGACGTTTTTCAGTACGGTGGTGGCAGTGATATATTGCAAAGTTATGGGTAAAGAATCAAGAATATAAATGCAAGTTGCCTTTAGATATGTGAAGGGATTATAAAATAAGTATCAAAAGTGATACATACTAAGAACGAAAATAGTAGATGTACATTGTCTTAATTCAATCTCTTTATTGACGGCCTTTCTTTAAAAAGCTATAATTACTTTAAAATAGGGAGTAAAATGGGAAAGGACTAAAGTATGCTTGTTGCAGATAAAAGGGATATTTTGACATCACATAATCTGGAGAAAATATTGAAAGAGTTAGGAACTGTTAAGGAATAACTTTTTAATAGTGCGCAGGATTTTTCTTCGAGAGTGCCGCTCAAAAATCAGGCGCATAGCGGGCTATGTAACTGATTTTTGAGTGGTGCTATCGGAGAAAAAGACAAACAATATGAAAAGTTATTTTTGGACAGTTCCTTAGGACAACAGGGGAATTTCAGGTTTCCGCAATTAGCCACTGTACATAAGAATGTGGTCGTTGCAGAAACTTATCATCAGCTTTACCGATATTGTATCAGGACACAGGAAAAACAGCAGGATAAAGAGGAAAAAATGGAAGAAACCTTAAATAATGTTGCGTGTTGGATCGAGGAAGGGATGTGATTTCAATGTTGTTATATACATGGAAAGATGTGGAAAGAAAACTATTGTTAAACAAGGATAAATGGGGAACTGTAATTGTTGATATAGAAACATATACCGATGAGGTGATTGTTCACTTAAATGAAGAGGGCACGGAAAAAGATGCTGACACTTTATTTGATGAGATTTTTGATAAAAAATATGAAAATGAAAAACATAGAATTTTGTTGGATTTAACAGATGAATATTTAAATGTTACTTTTGAGATTGAAGAAGGTGGAGAAAAAAAGAGTGTGGTAGCACCGCTTTTTAAAAGTGTCTTATATCAAAAATCTGCATACTATGATGCGCTGATCGAAAAAGAACTTCCCGGAGTACCTGTGATTGCTTTCCATTCATATAAGGGAGGAGTAGGACGCACATTGTATTTACTAGCGTTTGTTAAGGCATGGTCTTCATTAAAGGATATGAAAAATCCCAAAAAGCTTCTCGTTGTAGATGCGGATATAGAGGCTCCGGGAATTACATGGTTGACCAAAGGCCAGGAGGAAGCGGCATTTAGTTTTTTAGATCTTTTAGAGATAACACAGGAAAAGGAGAACGTGGATGAAATTATTGAATTGATCTCGGATAAAATGTCGGAATTATCAATTAAGATAGAAACTGAAAAAACCATTGTGGAACATATTGTTTTGCCAACGTATAGATATATAGAGCAGTTGCTGGATATGTATTCAAGTCCTGAGAGTCTTGCCATTAGCTATAGTAAGAAATATGTTCTGTCAGAGGTTTTGTCAAAATTGGGTGAGAAAGTAAATGCAGAACTGGTTTTAGTTGATTTGCGCGCAGGATTAAGCGAATTTTCAGCGCCGTTGTTATTTGATCCAAGAGTAAAGAAATATCTTGTAACATCAACATCTTATCAGTCAGTAAAGGGAACAGAGATTTTATTAAACCAGTTAAGCAAAGGATTACCATTGAATGAAAATTCTAAAATACCCGAAATCTTATTAACAATGGTGCAGGAAGGTGTGACTACCAGTGATATTATTAGTGAATTAGTCGCTGTATATGATCAATATATGACAGATGACAGGGTTTCTATCACGGATGATATTGTGACAGTACTTCCTTTTGCGAGTGAACTTGTTCATTTGGAGTCTCTTCCTAAAATAATGAAGAATTTAAATGGAAGAGATTTTTATAAAAATATTTGTGAGATTGTACAAAATAGTTATATAGCACCAAGCAGAGTACAAATGCAAAATTACAAATTATCGCGTGATAAGATCATTAAATGTATCCATGATTTCGCTGCAAACCAGATTACTGCGGAAGGAAATGGTACATTTGAAGTATTAATGACAGACTCCATTCAGAATCTAATAAAGAAATATAAAAACAGTGTTCCAAATACAGTAATCATGGGAGCCAAAGGATCAGGGAAAACATTTTTATACAGAGAGATATTAAGGGATCAATATTGGGAAAACTTTATAAAGCGTATGGATAAAAATGGAATGCATACAGCAGTTCCCGATGCGGATATGCGTACACTGATTGTCCCACTCTTAGCTTCTGGCAACGCAGGGGAGACTGTCCGAAAACCCCTGAGAGGCGATAACAGGATTTTAAACGTAG
>CAQBGY010000245.1 GCA_948759685.1 uncultured Eubacterium sp. | reverse complement strand
GGCGATGCCTCAGTTTCGATGAACTGGCAGACAAGTCTCACGCCTTTCTTGTATCTTACTATCTATAGATTAATAATCATTGCTGAATTTGGAGACTTATAGGCATCATTTTATAATGATGTTATGGGAAATGTATTTACGCTTTTGAAGAAGAAGTTTTTTGGGACTGCCCCGTTTTTTGTAAATCACTTGAAATTGTATAACTGGCGATTGGAATTGGATGTATGCTTATACAAACGATGAGGGTTTGATAAAATATTGACAAATTGGCAGAAGAAAATAAACGGGAGAATGAGATAATGAGTATAGCAGCACAAGCTGTTAGAGAATCGATTCATATTGCAGATTCTTTTGCTAAAATTGATTTATAATATTAATTGTAGACAATATGAGACTTTTTAATTTAAAAAGAGAGAAATGGCTTTTGCTTCTGTTAATGGGAATTGTTTCTTGTATAGAAGGTAAATCGCAAGGTAAATATATAACTTATCCTAAATATGATGAGTATACACAAATTGGTAGCTGTTATGTTGGCTTTAATAATATTTTTATTTTAAAAAAAGAAAAGAACGGAATAGCTTCTTATAGCTTATGCCTAAATAGCCAAAGGAATAACCCTTATGCAATAGAAAATAACATTCCTTATGATGAATATCAACAAGTGGCTATTGTGCTTTTTACAGACCAGAGTCATATAAATTTGCAAATGAATTTTGTAAAAGAAAGATTCGAGGGTAATTTGTCTTTGTCTCAATTTGATATGATGAAAAATAAAGAAATAAAAGAAATAAAACTTCTAAAAAGTAATTGGGAATACCCTGTTGAGAAAAATAGAGATGCTATAAGGTTGGATTTACAGCTTTTAGCTAAAAGTATCAATGATATAAAAATCATATATGATAAAAAAATAGAAGAAGAAGAAATAAAAAAGAAAGAACAGGACAAAAGGGAACAAGAGGCTTTGGAACAAGAAAGAAGGAAAATTTTAGATTTATATCTTTCTGAGCATATAAATTTCCCGGCAGAAGCCCGTAAAGATGGAATACAAGGAGGAAGGGTTATTGTGCAATTTGTTATAGAAAAGGATGGTTCTACTTCTAATCATAAAATAGTTCGTAGTGTACATCCTGCAATAGATAGAGAAGTTGTTCGAGTTTTGGAATCTATGCCTAAATGGCTCCTTGGTAAACAGCATAATAAAAATGTACGTACTTATTGTACAATTCCGCATCTTGTTATCGATAAGTAAAATAATCATTTCTAAATAAAGATAGCAGATGAATATATCAATATATCAAAGTTCTATTGATTTTTTGACTAGTTTCAAACCAACTTATTTAGGTAAAGGTGTGGTATTAAAATGTGAATATACAGACGGAAATGGCAACTTGCAATCAGATAGGCTTAATGTTCTTTTCGATAATGAACTGATAACAGTCACTAAAGTTGAAAAGAAGATTGGTAATGCTGAGGAAGTGAAGCAGTTTATGTCCGACTGTAAATTAGTTATGTAGGATAATTATAGAATAAACACGTATTTTTATGGGAAGTGTATTTATCGCAATTATAATAGGTAGCATAGTAGGGATATGTTTTGTACTTGTTGTTAGGAATCGTATTCAAGAGATTGAAAATGCATCTTTTGAAAAAAAAATAGTAGAAAGGCTTTTGGTTATATCGCAGTTACATATAATGTATGCATGTATAATTTACGGTTATATTTGTTCCATAACTCCAGAACTTATGCCAGAAGATCAAACTGTACGTTCCTTTTTTCAGGATCATGAATTAATAGGGGGAATTGTAGAAGAATTGACTGGAACAAATCTAAATCCGGACATTGATGCTATCCATGATAGGGTGCAAATGGGTAAAACTTACGGTTTGATTTTTATGATAATTCTCATTGTTCTTGCTTCAATTGAGGGCATTGGATTAGTTAATAGAAGAATTAACCGATGGGTAATTGAAGCAATAGCTATAGTCACGTCTATTGGCTGCTACTTCTGTTTTCAGTATGCAGTAGATTTACAAAAAGAGGTAATGAGCAATAGTACTATATTGCAATTAACAGATATTACTGCAGGCTTTCTTGGTGTAGGAGGGTTTAGCTCAATGTTCATCAATATGTTTGAATTTGCATTTTGGATTATATTGCTTGCTTTATTCATAAATCATCTTTTATATCATCGTGCACTGAATAAATATTATACAAGTAATCGCTAAAACATATTATTACAAATATAAAATTAATAGTTATGGAAAGTAAAACATCAAAATCAATGGGAGAAAAAGTGTTTATTGGAGCACTTCTAGGATGGGCAGGAGCTTTTATTTTAATGTGTATGATATTCGGAAGTTTCCCCAAAAATTTATCAGATGCTCAGTATCCTCTATTTTTATCTTTAGCTCCTGGAGCTATTATTGGGATAATTGTGACTTATGTTGTAAATAAGTCATCTGACTCTAATGTTCCACCAGTTAAGCAGGAAACTCTAGAAGACCGTTTGATTAAGTTAAAATCATTGCTTGATCAAGGTGTTCTTACTAAAGAAGAATTTGAAGAACAGAAAAAGAAAATATTGGAAAATTAGTAGAAGTAGTAATAATGAAAAAAATATCAATTTTATTATTTTTGTGTGGATTTACCTTACAAGTGTTCGCACAGTTTCCCCCTAAGAATATTGCAACAGCATTGTTATGTCAAGATGCAATAGGGTTACTACACATTTATAATAAGGAGCCAAAAAACAGATCTCAAGTAGAGGATGCTTTTTTAACTGGAATTGATCTTTCTGAGTATTCTTATGAACAAATTGATACATTGTGTCTTGTGGTTGACAAATCATCTGTTCTAGGTGATTACCTATTTAAGGTAAGAGAATATAGGAAAAATGAAATTATAAATGAGTTGGAGAAATGTACAGTAGAAGAACTTGTATCGCATGCTGTCGCATATCCTACACGAAAGGCACTTATAAATGATTTTATAAACACAAGTATATTGAGTGTTTTGGATTCATTATCTTATAAGGAATTGTCTTATATTAGTAGTTATTTACGAGATTATGATATCTATTTTTCTGTAGAGAACAAGAAAAAGGATAGAACCTATGAAATCCAAAATATATTGCAGCAAAATGTGCACAAATATTGTGAAGAGGAAATGGTTTTGATGGAATCTCTTCTTTTTAACATAGAGAAATCTGTGTGGAGATATTTATTTGGTGGATATAAAGAAGTAGCTAAATACTATTCTCAGATAGGTATGATACCTGATGATGTAACAACGGCTGCAGAACAATATAGGGCATTAGTGAGAACTTGTATTCCAACAAAAGATATTTCAAAAAAGTTGAAAATAGAAGTAAGTCAGTTTTGTAATTCTATAAATAAAGCACGAGCTAATTATGCACAATATTTTGGGAGAAAAAATCCTCCCAAAATTAACTTTGTTATTCCAGAACTTGATTTTTCTTATAATGTGTCAAGTGATATGTTAGTAAAAGTAGGTAAAGCACGAGAACATTTTGTGGATGACAGAGAAACTACGAAAAAAATTTCTAATGTAGCAAGTGTATTTATTGGTTTCTGGGCTACTATTGGTAAAGGTGCACTTGATATAATGGCTGTATCTGATTTATCAGATAAAGAAGTTCATTTTCGAGAAATGTATATGCAGGAAGTTTTAAAGGAAATTGTAATAAAAGTCGAACGACAGAATCTGTTAATTAAAAAGAGTATAGAAAAACAACTAAAACAAAATCAAAATGGTTTTATCAATTTCATTACTAACTAGACAGCGAATATTAATAGGAATACTATCGCTGATGATTTCGGGAAATGCACATGCACAGATAGTTGACTGGATTATAGATCAGGCCGCTCAAAGCATTGTGAATGAGGCAGAAAAGCAATTGGGTGAAATCGGAAACTCTCTTTGGAACTCTATAATTGAATCTGAAGCAAAAGCCAGTATAACAAAAAGGCTAATAAATTGAAGGATATTGAAATAGACCGAACCAAAGAACTTAAACTCTTAGAAAAATATAAAGATATACCAATATATCGATATAGTGAAATGTATCCACTAATGTTTTCTAAAACGGAATCATATTTGAATCCGTTAAATAATATTGAAATATCTAAGCTTGGAAATGGAGTTATAATGAATTATTGCTGTCCGGTAAAACTTTGACATGATAGGAAATGGACTATTTTTATCTCATACAGCATGAAACAGACTCGTATAGATGTCTTTTAAGGGCTTTTTGATGCTTAATGCTACCAATTTCACATCGCCTCAAATGACAAGCCCTTTTTCGTAAAACAGGTGTAACTTATTATATTTGTAGAGAATATATGATTTTGTCGTTTTTTACCGGACAGCAATAATAATGAATACATTGCAAGCTATGCAAGATTCCATAAGAGATGCAATAACTACTACGCAACTTTCAGAACTTTTAACAAAACAAGCCTTAGACTCTCTATGTATAATGGAAAATTCCGAATACTTGAATAAGTTGCTGCTTGATGATATTAATCATTCAAGGGCAATAGCTATATTGTTGAATAATCACCCGGAGGCGGTAAGAGTATATGCAAATTTATCAAAGACAGAGTTTCGCCGGAAGATTTTGCATCTATATTATTGGGCTGTAGCAGCAGATGCTCACAGAAGATGTCTTTCTAAAAAGAAAAAATTAATCAATCCACGAAATGTGAAGATTGTACAGTCTGATAGCATGTTTTTGATAATTTATAAGGGAGAAGAATATGGGGCGATATTGGGAAACAAGATTGTATGCAAAAATATCAATCTATTAAACTTGTGTAATGTACCAAATACTCAGTATCATTATAATAATATGATGTATGAAACAGATGCTTTAGGGCGAGTCGTTAGAGCGGAGCAACAAGTTAATCGTGATTATAAAGGTAAGTGCAAAGATAAGGGAGCTGTAAAGCCTAAGGACTGTACAAAATTTAGATGTTCTAAATTATATAATAAATTTTACAGTTTAGGTTTTCCAAAGTATCAATCTCCAGACTGTAATATAAATACAGTCTATCTTAAAGATGATATTTTTAAGCAAAATAAAAAGCAGGTAAAATTGCTAATGAGGGAAATAAATAAAAGGGCATCTAATAGCTATAGAATAGTGACTAAATTAACTTATGATGATGATACCTTTTATTGTAAAGGAATTAATATTGAATTACATTCTGCTCATTGTAAGCAATCAATAAACCCCGTATTGCGGGAATTTTAAAGATATTGAGACGTCTCTTAAGAAATCGACTTTTCTCTGAAAAAATCCCGGTTTCTAAGAGGCATCTCTTATTTTTGGGGAGATTCTTAAAGTAATCATTCTATTTTCCGCCACGACAATTTTATCGGCTGTTTTTCAGCCGA
>CAQBGY010000244.1:4693-5423 GCA_948759685.1 uncultured Eubacterium sp. | reverse complement strand
ATATGGTGTAATTCCTGATGAGGGTGATACACACCAAGAGGATATTCTTCTGTTGTAATATTATTTCTCAACACTAAATCCAATTCAAACATATCTCCCACTTTTCTAGCGATAGGAGTAATAGTAGAATGAGGTTCACCATTTGTATGAGAGAATATAAACGCCTGTTCGTCTGTATAATTTCTCCATTTCTGCAATATCACATCACCCAATTCCACCAATCTATCAGAATTTTTATGACGTATACGAATCACAGACATAGGCCATTTTACTCGTCCCACTTCCACATCTTCAAAATTGTGTATAGTATATGTTTTTTCAATAGGTGCGGACGCCATAGCAAACTGATAATGTCCTCCCTGAAAATGGTCATGAGAGAGTATAGAGCCTCCCACAATAGGCAAATCCGCATTAGAGCCTATAAAATAGTGAGGAAACAGCTTTATAATATCAAACAACTTTATAAATGCCTGTTTATTGATTGCCATAGGAATATGTTCTTTATTAAAAGCAATACAATGTTCATTGTAATACACATAAGGAGAATATTGAAATCCCCATTCTCCGCCCCCAACCGTAATTGGTATAACTCTGTGATTTTGTCTAGCGGGGTGGTTTACACGTCCAGCATAGCCTTCATTTTCTGCACAAAGCTGACATTTTGGGTAAGTACTTTGTTTTGCATTTTTAGCGGCAGCGATAGCTTTTGGGTCTTTTTCGGGCTTACTCA
>CAQBGY010000244.1:0-4683 GCA_948759685.1 uncultured Eubacterium sp. | reverse complement strand
AATCGCCGTATTCTGTTTTTGTTTTCCAGCGCATATCTTTGACAATACGATAACGGCGTATGTAATCTGTATTTTGGCTAAAATCGTAATACCAATCAGTAGCAGACTGAGGAGAACACTGATAAAGTTCCCAAAATTTTTTAATCACGTCACTGGGGCGAGGAGTAAGCACGCCCATAATTTTAGTATCAAACAAATCTCTGTATACAATACTATCTTCTATCAAACCCTTTTTACAAGCCTCATCAAGCATATTTTTCAATATTTCTTCTAAACAAACATCATTTTGCACTGGTTGACATTCTTGAAAATCGTCCATACCAAATAATTCCAGAAATCGATTTTTAATATAGATAACATCTTGTTGTTGTATCAAATTTTTTTGTAATCCATAATTTACCAATTCACAAATTTGCTTTTCTATCATGATTATCAACGCTCCCTTCCTAAATATGATACTCCAAAAAACGGCAATATGCAATATAGGAATAAAACAATAAAAACGGGGCAATATAGTATTGAGGTGATAAAAATGTCCAAAAATATACAAAATGTAAATGACCTTATCAATTCCAATATTCATGCAAAAGAATACTATTTAAAACTGTCTGAGGCAGCAAGAGGGAATGTAAATTTACATTCTTCAGACATTAGAAGTTTAGAAGAATTAAAAACATTTTCAGAAAACATTCAATAAAAGCACTCTCCTTTTTAAAAAAGTTGTATTTTAATAGTAAAAAGCAAATAGGCGGTCAAATGACCGCCCTGTTGCTTTCATATTAGTTGTTGCAACCGCAACCGTTGTTTTGTCCACAACCGCAACCGTTGTTTTGTCCACAACCGCAGCCACTGTTGTTATTACCGCAGCCACCGTTGTTTTGTCCGCAACCACAGCCACCATTGTTTTGTCCGTAGCCACAACCACCGTTGTTTCCACTTCCACAGCTTTGGCTGTTCCAGTAATCATACCATGCGTCCATATACGCACTGCCTACATTACACCAGTTACAGCAATCGCAGCCGCAGCAACCTCCACAATTATTACATCCGTTACAACCATTACATCCACACATTTTTTTGTTCCCCTTTCAAATTTTATTTATAGTACATACTATGCTCGTACGAAAAAAGTGTGCATGAATGATTGAAAAAATTTTATAAAATCCTGTTCGCGATAGGGAAAACGAAGTTTTCCCAGTAAAGTTTTGTCCAACTTTTTCAAAAGTTGGTGGAGTTTGAGGCAAAGCCTCAAGGTCTTAACAGAACATAATTTTTATTTTCGGGGCTTCGCCCCTGCACCCTACAAACTTTCTTGAAAGAAAGTTTGACAAAGAACTTTACTTTTTGCGAACGCCATTCTTTCGTTATTTTTATTTTACCCTTTGCGAACATAATTTTTTAAAACAAAAAAGACCGACAAATGTCGGTCTTTTTGTTGTAATATAGAGAAAGTTTGTAAAACCCAAAATTGTAGAACCCATTCTGGCAATTATTGTAACAACTGAAGTACACCCTGAGGAACTTGATTTGCCTGAGCAAGCATAGCCTGAGATGCCTGAACAAGAATATTGTTCTTTGTATAAGCCATCATTTCTTTAGCCATGTCTGTATCTCTGATACGGCTTTCAGCCTCTGTGATATTTGTTGTTGTAGCTTCCAAGTTGTTAATTGTGTGGTCTAATCTGTTTTGAGTAGCACCCAAATTACCTCTTACGCTAGAAACTTTGTCAATAGCTGCATTAATTTTTGCAATTGCTTCTGCAGCACCGTCTTGTGTAGTAATATCAAGTCCGCCTACACCAAGAGCATCAGCATGGCAATCTTTAATATCTACTTCCAATTGGTTGTAGTCGTCAGCAGTGTCACCAATTTGTAATCTCAAAGATTTTCCAGCTTTAGCCAATTCTTCAGCTGTTGGTTCTGTTACAGTAACTTTACCAAATTTGAATTGTTCTCTTACTTTATCGCCTGTTGACAAATCAACAGCATCTTTACCAGCATTTGCAGCATAATCTGGTTTTTCTGTAAATGTCATTTTAGATGTGCCATTTTGAACACCAACTGTAAACATATCATTACCTACAGCAGCCTGTGTCAATCTTTCAGCAACTTCCTGTATTGCAGCATTCTTTGTTGCAGCAGTAGTACTTGCTAATTTATCTTTCAAATCAGAAATATCAACTAATTTTACACCATCTCCAAGTGCCTCTTGTGTCAATTTGCTGTCTGCTTCTGTTTTGAATACATATGTTTCATTTCCGATTTTAATAGCATCGCCATCTTGCAATTTGCTTCCGTCTAATTCAAAACCATGGCTTGCTAATCTTCCAGGTGCAGCCACATTACCTGTTGTTGCATCTGTAACAGATACAGTATAGTCTTGACCTAACTGAGGAGTTTTTGTTGCATCTGCTGTTGTCCATGTAGAAACTACTTCAGCTGGTGCTTGCACGACGTCTGTAGCAACACTAGGGTCAGCTTTTTGTTCAAAAACTAATGATCTGCCATCTTCACCTACAGTTACTTTGAAATCTGCTGTGCCTGTACCATCGGTTAAAGCTTTTTCACCATTAGTTAAACTAGCCTGAAGTGCTGTAGCAAGTTCTTCTGTGCTAAGCTTGTTATCACCATCAGTATCAGCAGCTGTAAGTGCAGCTTTATTTAATGTTATTTTATTGTCAGTACCTGCTATTTTAACATTAATTTCAAGCTTATCATTAGTATCCAACTGATCTACTCCACCTAAAGCAATATTACCCAAATCAACAGTAAATGAAGTCTTTTTAGCTGGAACATCATCTTTATGTGCTATAGTATTTGTACCAAGTGTTGTACCATCAGCAAATTCATTACCAACAGCTGCCAAGCTTCCGCCACCTGCTGTAGATTTCAAATCATCTAATCCAGATATTTTTGCTGTAGCAACGTTTGCACCGTCCATAGAACCATCTAACAGTTTAATACCATTGAAATTTGTAGCGTCAGCGATTCTGTTAATTTCACTTTCCAACTGTTCAATTTCAGCCTGTAATTTTTCTCTGTTTGATTGGTCATATGTGCCGTTTGCGGATTGGCTAGAAAGTTCAACCATTCTGTTTAACATAGAGTGAACTTCTGTCAAAGCACCTTCAGCTGTTTGTACCAATGAAATACCGTCTAATGAGTTTTTCTGAGCAACTTCCAAACCTGTAATTTGCGCTCTCATTTTTTCGGATACAGCCAAACCAGCAGCGTCATCGCCAGCTTTGTTTATTTTGTAACCGGAAGACAGTTTTTGCAAGTTAGCAGCCAATGCCTTGTTGTTACCACTTAATTTGTTATACGCGTTTAATGCAGAAATATTGTGTTGAATAATCATAAATACTACCTCCTTGAATGTTTGAGAGGAGCATCCTTACTCCTCTATAGTGATATTTTTTTATTTATTTCAATCTGCAAAGCAGATTAAAACCATAATTATTTTTTACATAGTGATTTTGTTCTTTTTATGCACTCTGGAACAGGATTATTTTTTTCATAGTTCTCTCCCCTTTCAATGCGCATTTCTTTGGGTGCTTCAATAGCGAGTCTCAAACTGCCATCTATAGAAACCACTTCCACAATAATGTTGCCGTTAATCACTACATATTCTCCGGGATTCCTTCCAAGTGAAAGCATACAAAAAACCTCCTTGTTTTACTGACAGAATAAAAACTTTACTTCTTTACTTTCTGTAAAGAATAATAATACTATTTGTAAAATTTGTCAAGTACTTTTTTTTACTTTTTGTAAAAAAAATTTACTGCTAGTCTGTTACACTTTAGTGATTTACAAAGTAAAGTTATAGTATGGGGTGATATTATGGATTGCAAAGAAATGGGCGCAAGAATAAAAAGAGCAAGATTAAAACAGAATCTGACACAGGAACAGCTTGCGGAATTACTGGATATTTCTGTATCCTATGTTAGTTTAATAGAACGTGGCAGCCGCAATGCAACTGTGGAAACCCTCCTTGCTATAGCCGACGTGCTGAATGTTTCGCTTGCATCGCTTTTGCAGGATTCTACGGATTTAGACCGAGATGAGGAACAAAGCAATGTTTGGCAACAATTAACCAAAAATAGAACGGTGGAAGAAAAAGAAATGATTTTACAGACAGTCAAAACAATAACTGCTTTTTTAGACCACCAAAAAAAATAAGAAAAGCTCCCCTTGGAATGTCTTTGACATTCCTTTTTTTCGTGAAACTTTTAGCCAGTATAAATTTTTGTGACAATTCCGTTTGCAAATGATAAAGTTTTTTATTAAACTTTTTAATGGAAAAGTTTGCTGATGCAAACAGCGTCCACAAACAAAATACTATTATTTTCAAAACTTTATTTTACTAATTGCAAATGGAATTAATATCTCTGTTATGTCACATTTTGCGCTTATTTGTTTCCATAATTTTTCTTATTTTTTTATTTTTTTTAATATATTTATATCTGTCTAAAAGTTTTTTTGTGTTGTATATAGAGAAAGGAGCATTGCTCATGAATAAAAAAGAACTGTTAGAACAGAACGTAAATATTTTTTTAGAAAACTATATAGCGGATTTACTGCTGTATTATATGAAAAATAATGCACATATTTCAGATTTGACTGCAAAAAAAAAGAAACTTTATTCACAATTAACAAGATCGGAAGAGCACACATCTGAACTCC
>CAQBGY010000243.1 GCA_948759685.1 uncultured Eubacterium sp. | reverse complement strand
AGATTTGCTCGCAAATATGCGTGATTGGAGATGTTTATAGAATTGCGGAAATTACAAAGCAATGTAGCAATTCGTAGTATTAGTTAGAGGCAAAATGGTTTTGCACCGGCATCCTATGGGAAAGGAGTGGCGTTTTAGTGACAATGGAACAGTTATCCAGACTACAGAAAATACCCATTATGGAACTTCGGCGGGAAGAACTGTCAGACGCAGATGAGGTGGTAATAGATACCTCAAAAAGCCTGAACCAGCGGGTACAGTCCTTTTTCAGGCAGATGAAGAATCCATTTGCACAGAATGTGGGGGAATATATATTACAGATTGGATATGCAGAGGGTGTGCAGGAAACACTGGATGACCGTATGGTGCAGCTTGTCAGAAAGCAGACTACGGTTATGTAAAAAAGGCGTTTACAAAACGCAGGGAGCGTGTTATTTTTTTATCAGGACTAAACCAGTAGGAATCCTGATGGAAAGCCATACCTTATAGGATGGGTTATGCTGACGAATTATAAATCAGGAGGAATACCAGATGAAAGAAAAAGATTTTTATAACGTGGCAGTCTATCTCCGTCTGAGCCGGGATGATAAACCAGATGGCAGTGCAGAGAGCAATAGTATCCATTCCCAGAGGGATATGATACGTTCCTTCATCCGTAAGCAGGATGACATGGAGATTTACGACATCTATGTGGACGACGGATGGTCGGGGGCAAATTTTGACAGGCCTTCTTTCCGGCGGATGATGGAAGATATTGAGGCTGGATGTGTTGATTGTGTAATTGTAAAGGATTTATCCAGATTTGGACGAGATTATATTGAAGCCGGGCGGTTGATTCAGAAAACCTTTCCGGCTTTTTCTGTGCGGTTCATTGCACTGAATGATAACTTTGATTCGCTGACGGCAGATTTTAATGAGAAAACGTTGGTGCTGCCGGTCAAGAATTTTGTCAATGATGCGTACTGCAGTGATATTTCCAAAAAAATCAGGAGCCATCAGCAGGTCAAGAGGGAAAAGGGGGATTTTATCGGAGCATTTGCCGTGTACGGTTACCGCAAGGACCCGGAGAATATCAACCGCCTGCTTGTGGATGAATATGCCGCTGGGATTGTAAAGAAGATATTTGCATGGAAAACCGCAGGCTTAAGCAACCTTGCCATAGCGGAAAAGCTAGATGGTATGGGAATCCTTTCCCCGATGGAATATAAGAAGTCGCAGGGGGAGAAATTCTCCACCGGGTTTGTCACCCATGTTAGGGCAAGGTGGTCGGCGGTGGCAGTTAAGCGAATCCTTACCAATGAACTGTACACGGGAATGATGGTGCAGGGGAAAAACGAAAAGGTCAGCCATAAAGTGAAACGCTCGGTGGAAAAGCCAAAAGAGGAATGGGTGCGTGTACCAGATACCCATGAGGCAGTGGTATCGGCAGAGGATTTTGAAACCGTCCAGAAACTGCTTGCTGTAGACACAAGGGCGTCGGCAGGGAAAGCAGGGTGCCATATGTTTATGGGATTTCTGTTTTGTGGGGACTGTGGGGAGCCAATGATACGGCGGATAAACCGTTACAAGGGCACGGAAAAGGTGTATTTTATCTGCCCTACCAGAAATAAGGGGCTTGGATGCACAAGGCACAGCATCCCAGAGGAAGAACTGAAACATCTTGTCCTGGCAGGCCTGCAGCAGCAGCTCGCATTGTTTTTGGATAAGAGCCATGTACTCACGCAGATAGAAACAATGGAAGTGCAGTTTGACGAGGTAGCGGCATTTGATAAAGAAATCCGGAAACTTCATCAGGAACAGGAAAAGTATGTTTCTTTGCGTAGCGGACTGTATGAAGATTTGAAACAGGGAATCATCACGGAGGAAGATTTCAGGGATTTCCGGCAGATATACGAAAAACAATATCAGGCGGCAGAGGATGCAATCAGGCAGCAGGAGGAGGCAATTAAGGATTTGTTTAAGGCAGGGGTGTCTGCGGGGGTAAATCTGGAAAAGATGAAATCCACACTGGAGATTACGGAATTAACCCGGGATATTCTCGTGACTTTCGTCAGCCGTATTCTTGTGTATGAGGATAAGCGGGTATTTTTGGAACTTAGGGCAGAGGATATGTTTGCAAAGGTCTTGATGCTGGCAGATTTTATTGAGAGTAAAGAGAATGCACCGGTAATGGAGCAGGAAAGAAAGGAGATATCGTAACATGGCACGTACTTCCAAAAAGAAAAAAACAGGGAAGATACCTCTTTCCAGGCGTTTCCATGTAGGGGTTTATGCAAGGCTTTCTGTGGAAGGCAATGAGCGCAAGAATGAATCCATTGACACACAGATTGCGATGGCAAAACAGTATTTGAAAGAACATCCGGAAATGGAGCTTTATGACTGCTATACGGATTTAGGCAGGACTGGAACCAGTTTTAAGCGGGAAGGTTTTGAGCGGATGATGCAGGATGTGAGGAAGAAACGCATTAACTGTGTGGTTGTCAAGGATTTATCCCGTTTCGGCAGAAACCATATAGAGGCGGGGAATTATATCCAGAAGATTTTCCCTTTTATGGGCGTCCGCTTTATTGCCCTTGCAGATGGGATTGATACATCCGGGACAGATTCCGGTATGGATGAAATGGCGCTGAACCTCAAAAATCTTATGAATGAGATGTATGCCAGGGACATTGCACAAAAGGTAAAGTCCAGCAAGCGAAGCCGTCAGGAACAGGGAAGCTATACTGGGGGAATTCCGCCTTATGGATACCATGCAGAATGGATAGAGGGAAAGAAATGCCTTTTTATCTGTCCGGAGACATCAGGGATTGTCAAGGATATTTATGGGATGTATTTATCCGGCAAAAATATGTGCCAGATTGCCTGGGAACTGTATGGACGGGAAATCCACCGGCCTGGAATATATAAAAAGACAGGGCATGTGTACCGGCAGGAGGGGGAGGTTCTGGAACAGTGGGGAACCGGGACGGTAAAACTTATTTTGACCAATCCTGTCTATATGGGCTGTCTGGTGCAGGGGACAACCTGTGGGAAACAGTATAAAATCAGGAACCGCCATGATGTGGACAGCGGGGATTACAGCATTAGGTGGGGAACCCATGAGCCTCTTGTCAGTGAGGATGTGTTTTTTCAGGTGGCTGCCATGTTTGAAAAATCGGCAGCAAAATATTGTAACAGTGATGGCTTTTCCAAAAAGATGCCTCCGAAGGAGGACATTTATGCCAGGGTGCTGTTCTGTGGGGAATGTGGAAAGCGGATGGCAAGGGTGGCAAATGCAAAAGAGTTCAGTTCCGGTCATATGGTCCGTTACTATGGTTATTACTGCCCGTCCTCCCACAGGCTGGATGACCTGCAGTGTCCAGCAAAGAGCATAGGGCAAAGTGTACTAGATGACATGGTAAAGATAGCACTGCATCAGGAGTTTGCCTTGTCGGGCCTGCGTCCGGGCAGGCTGGTAAAGGAGTATGAAAGACAAGCGGAGGAAAAAAAACAGCAAATCAGACAGGAGATTGTCCGGTGTGAAAAACAGAAGGAATATGGGAAAAAGAGAGGGAGCGGGCTGTATCTGAAATACCATGAGGGCAGCCTGCCTCTGGAAGAATTTCAGCAGATGAAAAAGGAACAGGAAAGGTTCCTCCATGAATTGGCAGGGAGGATAGAGGAACTGCAGCACAGGCTAGACGGCATGGAGCGTGAGATAGCGGAAAAAGGGAAGTTCTTGCGGAATCTGATAAAATGTAATGAAAAGACGAAACTGACAAAGGATGCCATACATACCCTGATCCGCCAGATTGATGTGTACGCCGGTCACCGGGTGAAAATTACCTTTGCCTTCCGCATGAATGAATTACTATATGCTGATGAAAATGGCAGGTCAGAGAAAGGAGGCTTACAGAATGAGTACAAAGACGGGAAGAATCAAGCAGATGGATAAGAATAAGGCGGTAACCTTTATCCGCATTGCGGTCTATATGCGCCTTTCCAAAACGGATGAAACTATGCAGGAAGAAAGCAACAGTATCTCCATGCAGCGCATTTTAATAAGGAAGTATATTGCCTCCCATTTTGCAGAGTATGAGGTTATGGAATATCAGGATAACGGATTTCCGGGGACTAATTTCAACCGGCCGGGAGTGCAAAGGCTTCTGGAAGATGCCAGAAATGAGAAGTTTGACTGTGTGGTGGTAAAGGATTTTTCACGTTTTGGCAGGGATTATATGGAAGTGGGTTCTTATCTGGAGCAGATATTCCCCTTTTTGGGAATACGGTTTATTTCTATTAACGACCATTACGACAGCGGCAGTTCCCAGGGAAATACCGCCGATTTGGATGTGAATTTCAAAAATCTGCTCTATGACTTGTATAGCAAGGATTTATCGCAGAAAGTAAAAACTTCACTGCGGGCAAGAAAGGAGGGTGGGCAGTATGTGAGCGGCAACGCTCCGTTTGGCTATGAAAAAGCTCCAGATGACAGGCATATGCTTATTATCTGCGAGGACGAGGCGGCGGTTGTCAGGGAGATTTTCGCCCTTGCCCTGCAAGGGATGACTTCCTCACAGACAGCGAAGAAGTTAAATTTAGAAAATGTGCCTACACCGGTGGAGTTTAAGATAAGGAAAGGAAAAACTTCAAGGAAACCAAAGGGGGATAAGTTTTACTGGAGCAGCAGTACCGTATGCAGTATCTTACGCAACCCGGTGTATGCCGGTGATGTGGAGTATGGCAAGACAGAGAGGGAACAGGTGGGAGGCCGCAATGTCCTGAAAGCAAGGGCAGAGTGGAAGATGATAAGAAACCACCATGCACCTATCATTGCCAGGGAGGATTTTGAGGAAGTCCAGAAAAGCAGGGGAGAAAGTTCCCAAAAAGTCCAGAAAAGCAGACACCCATTGATTGGCAGGGCAGTGTGTGGATGCTGCAAACGCAACTTGAGTGTAAAAATGGGACTTAATCCTTATTTTACCTGCCATAACCGGTATGTGACAGGCTTGGAAGGATGTGTCAGCAAAGTGAATGTGATGTTTTTGGAACAGGCCGTATTGTTCCGGTTGGAGGAATATCTGGAAAGCCAGAACCTTGCAGCAGAGGCATCCCAAAGGCGCCGGGATGATTTGGCAGGTAAACGTGATGAACTGCTGTGGGATTTGAGGCAGGCAGAACGGGAGTATGACAGACTGAAACAACAGCATTATGAGAGGTACCAGTTATATTCTCTTGGAGAGCAGACAAAGTTTAAGTCCCTTCATACAGAGATGGAGAAACAGCAGAAAGTTATCTGCGGTTTGCAGGGGCAGGTCATTCAGGTGGAGGAACAGATTGCTATGGCGGAGCCGGAGAAATTTGTTCCAGAGGATGATGTCTTGTTGACATCGGAGACAATGGAGCAGTATATTGATAGTATAGTGGTTTCTAATGAAGAAGAAATAGAAATCAGATGGAAA
>CAQBGY010000242.1 GCA_948759685.1 uncultured Eubacterium sp. | reverse complement strand
TTGAATAATACCAAAACAAGAAAATCAATATAATAAAAGCAGGATACATCTTATTATAAGATTTCCGCTCTTAGCGATTACTGTGTATTTAAAATATCAGATCAACCACCACCCTTAATTTGCGCCACTACATGTTCCTCTACCCTATCATAAAAATACTGTGCATTTGATATCTGTTCTTCAACCTCTTTTTTCGATATTACAAAATAGTCATTATAGTCGCTATCGCTACGAATATCAAAGGCTTCCGATATTATATCTGACATAGATATATCAAATATCCCTGTTTTTATATATTCTTTACGAAAATAAGCGCCCACCGCAGAATGTTTTGAAAAGTCTATGGAACTTAATGCTAATACACTTCGCATACAATGGAAAACCGCATAATAAGAACGATTTGCCGCACCTTTATAATCCGATATCTCTATCAATGCTTTTGCCGATATAATACATTGTCTCGCTGTCTCTAAACGATATATAGCTAAATCTGCTCTTGCTTTATCCATAAATTCTCATACCTTCCTTTTCAATGTTTTGGTAAAATGGCTGGTATTTCATATTGTTTTCATAATCATCACTATTACGCGCAAGAAGCGAAACCATAATATCATTTTTTAAACCAATTCGGCTTGCAATTCTACTGATCTCTTTTCGTCTTTGCGTTATTTCTTTTTGATCGCAATTCAATAAAATCATGATATCAACATCTGATTCCAAATTAAAATCCCCGCGTGCATATGAACCGTACAAAGTAATACGTTCAATTTTTTTACCAAATAATTTTATCAATTCTTCGTATACTTCAGACATAATATTCTTTATTTTTTCTTCCACTTCTTGATACCTCATATATTTCTTAAATCCCAATATCCATGTTTTTTATAAGTATATCCCAAAAAACTTTGCTTCTCAACACTCTTTCACAAAAATGATACAAAAACAGAGAGCCCTCAGACTCTCCGCCTCCTGTCCTTCCCCTTACAATAAACCACCGCTACCGCCGTACTGACAAACGTCGCCACAATCGCCGGCGCAATAATCCCCGCCGGGTTCACACTTCCATATTGGCTTCTGTAAGCAATCATATTCACCGGTATCAGCTGCAGGGAAGAAATATTCAAAATCAAAAACGTACACATCTCATTGCTGGCAACCCTGCCGCTCTTTCCATTTGCCGACACAGGCAGTTCACCGCCGCTCTTACCTGTCTTGTTCCCCTTTTTCTTTCCGTCTGCAAAAATGCCTTCCCCTGCAGACACATACCCTGGCATCCCCCTCTCCGCCTCCAATTTCGCCAGCTCCTCCATCGCCTTAAGCCCCCCTTGTGTCAAGTTAATGACACGAACTTTTTGAAAAAATTTTTAAAACAAGGGATTTTATGTCGTTTTCTGTCATTTTTCCGAACCTGGCTCATAATAAAGGAAAGTTTTTTAAGGTTGCATATGCAAGCCTGCTCTAAATATGGAACTTTCCCATTACGCCAATCCACATATTTCTGTTTTGGCAGCACTCCCACATCAATAAGTACGTCAACAGGACCTGCATATCCCCGCTGTTGGCATTGGTGATAAACTGCTGAATGTACCTTCCCAATTAATTCGCTTTCAGTCAAAGTATTCCCTCCCAAATCAATTTCAGAAAAAATCTTGTCTCAAATTGTATCTTCTTCCAATATAGAAAAGAGCATTTCAGATTATTAGCCGAAATGCTCTTTAAATTAACAAACATCCTCAAATATTGATTTATTTGAAAAATACTCCTCTTTAGCTGAAAGTACTGCTTCTTCTCTGGAGAATATAATGTTCCTTTTTTCAATTGTTCCTTCATAAATTACTTGTAAATAATCTTTTTTATCAAACTGGTAAAAAAATACCCTCTCACCTTCACCTGGAATTACACATTGCATTTCAGCTACTAACCCTATTTTATTTTTATAATATTTCACATAACTGTAATTATCAATCTTTGCATTTTCCAATAAATTATAGGGTGATATAATTGGGGAATATAACATATCATAAATTTTCTTAATGTAAGCATCCATAACTGTTCCTCCTAAATCATCAAACGTCATTATCTAAATGTAAATACTCACTCAGTACCTTTTCAACAAATTCTTCTGCAATCATCAGCTTTTCAAAAGCTATATCAAAATCTGTCACTTTCCATTCTTCGCGTTTCTTTCCAACTGTATTCCGTAAGTATGTGTTAAAATACATAGCCAACATCGCTCCATTATCAGATGCTTTAGTTTTTATCCAAGCATATTTTCCATGAAACAAGCGACAATTTGCTAAATTCTTTTCTGACTGATTTATATGAAACCTGGTAATTAATTGCGGAACTAATATCTCCCTTATCTGATCGTCAAGACTTTTCTTCCTGTTAGCAAAATACAAATCCGGACGTTTAAATAATGCAGTATCTTTAGTCCTTGTTTGGTTATAGATCGCCAGTGCCTGTTCGTAGTCAATGTGAAGCAATTCCTGCAATTTATCAATACTTTCTTTTTGCCTCTTCTCTTCCTCTTTTTGTTTTTTTATTAGTTCAGTGTTTAGATATGTATCTGTCGTTAAAGTACCCGTTCCTTGTTCTTTTGCAAGCCCAAGCGGTATTATATCTGCACTTGTTCCTGAAGAATTTCCTTCGGACGGATTACCGCTATCATCCAAAAAATTTTCTTCCTGTAAATGTTTAATTACTTCACTTTCTTGCAGCTCTACTTTATACTTTTCCCAAAGGTCTGCTAATTGCAAATTATGATGCGATACAATATCCGCTATATTATCATCTGTTTTCTCAACTTCCTCCTCTGGAATGACCCTTAAAACTCTACCTATAAATTGCTCATATGGAAGTTCACTTCTAAATGGTCTAAATATAGCTGCAATACTAAGGTAGGGATGGTCATAACCCTCACCAAGCATTGCCACATGGATGATAACATCCAAACGATGATTTTCTATATTTTGTTTTGTTTCATCTTGTTTTTCTGGCATTTGCTTACTATGTATAACTTCTGCCCTGTACCCATTTTCTATGTATAGTTGTTTTATTTCTTCTGCATGATCAATACTACACGCCACTGCTATAATTTTATGAGGAACTTTAGATGTGTCTCTTCTTTTATTCTCTAATAGCTTAATGCTCTCCTTTACAACGCTTTCTGAACACTCCTTGGAAAAAGCTACCGAACGCCTTATCCAATCCTCATCACGTAATCCTAACTCTAATAACTGTTCCACAGTATATTGTTTTGTTTCGTCTTTATCAATTGTCAGTAGTAACTGCTCTGGTATATATTCTATATTTCTAAGAGACTTAACATACCCTTTTGCCATAGCCTGGCTTAATTTATATTTGTATACCAGTTCGCCAGCCAACTCCACACCATCCGTTCGAATTGGTGTTCCAGTCAATTTGACAATTTTAGCTTTGTCGAAATGATTAATAGTTTCAACCCATGTATTTGCAGTTGAATGATGCGCCTCATCAATAATAATCATATCAAAATAATCTTTAGGCAAATAGTTCAAAGGCGATTTTGTAAGCCTTGCCTGTAATTTATGGATATTTAAAACTACTATATTTGCTACATCCAAAATCTCATTTTTCATACCGCCCGAAAACTCTACCAAAGTGGGAGTTTCATCAATTCTGTCAAATATTTTTCTTTTATACCAAAAACTTTCTGGATTCTCTGGATCTAACGAATCAACTACAGTATCTTTAATTGTAAGCTGAGGCGTGATTATTAATGCTCTGCCCTCGCAAATATGAAATGGCAACAACCCCATTAAACCAGTTTTTCCGACTCCTGTCGGAAGTACAACGATTGCATGTGTATTCTTTTTGTTTCTTACAATAAAATGCTCATATACCTTATAATATCCCTGTATTTGTGGTTCTCTTAACTCATCATTACCATATATATGGGGATTAGCAGTTCCAAAATAATGTTCATTGTATTCTAATTTCGACATAAACACCTCAATATTTTCATTTTTATTATGTATATAAATTTGTTTCTGTATTTTTAGAATAAAACACAGTGTGTTTTGTATAATACTACCAAAAATAAGAAGCGAATACAATTGACATTTTGCACGAATTATATAAATCATCTATTCCATGTATTTTCTGGCAAACACTTTACCTCTGTTAAGAATATGATAAGAACCATAAACTTTACATTACCTGCTTTTATCCATTATTTTACAATATAAGACCGCCACAATTGTACTGATAAACGTTGCCACAATCGCCGGCCCGATAATTCCCGCCGGATTCACGCTCCCGTACTGCTGCCGGTAAGCAATCATATTCACGGGTATCAACTGTAACGAGGAAATATTCAAAATCAAAAACGTACACATCTCATTGCTTGCAACCCGCTCTCCCGGTTTTTCTCCGCCAGAAACCAACGAACCGTCCGTTGCGCCTGCTCCTTTTCCGCATGCTTTGCCTCTCCTGCCAGCTATCGGCACATACCCCGGCGTCCCTCTCTCCCCCTCCAGCTTAGCCAGCTCCTCCATAGCCTTAAGCCCGGCTTGTGTCAAGTTAATGACACGAACTTAAAAAAATCTTACTCTTTAACATCATTATCATCCGTCAATATTTGTTTTTTCTACCAGCCTGTTGTGCTGCTTTAGCTGCCATTTTTACTGTTTTTAGGTAAGCGTCCTCAACCGGAGAAATTGTGGCTGCCTGATACTTTTGATATTCTTCTTTTGCTTTTTTCATTGCCTGAGCATGGCTTACTCTGCCACCATCACTGAGTACTTTTCTATTTCCTGACCATAATACCGAATCAAGCTGTTCAACATAATCATTCATGTACATTGGGCGATGTTCAATCGCATTAATTTCAGCCAAATCAAAATAACCAGATACCAAATTATTTAGTATCTTTAGTTCATCTTCCTTTAAATAATTCTTTGCAATTCCAATATCTTTAAGAGCAGGTAACTCTCCCGAAAAGGATGTCAATCCCATAAAAGGTTTTTGTGCATCAGCATGTTCAAAAACTATTTCTGCCGCAGTATGTCCATGTGCCGCAAAATGAAGCTTATTTTGTACTATTTTAAAAAACGAATCGACTCCTCACTATGGGGGTCATAATCTACACTTGTGGCATATAAATACCGAACCTGACGATAAAGCACTTTTTCCGAAGAACGAATATCACGAATACGGTCTAAAAGCTCTTTCCAATAATTCTCGCCACCATTGCCTTTAAGGCGTTCGTCATCCATCGCAAATCCCTTAATCATGTATTCCTTTAAACGTTCTGTCGCCCATTTCCTGAATCTCGTTGCTATAAGAGACTTTATTCTATATCCCAAGGATATAATCATATCCAGATTATAATATGGTATCTCTCTTGTAACCTGCCTTGCTCCCTCCTGCCGAACCTGTCGGAAATTCCGACAGGTTGAGACTTCGTCTAATTCT
>CAQBGY010000241.1 GCA_948759685.1 uncultured Eubacterium sp. | reverse complement strand
AAGAAGATTAAAGTATTTTTTATATTGGAGTCAATGGATAATCTTGTTAAAAGTGGAAGGGTCAGTGCTATCGCAGGAAAACTTGCCGGAATATTGGGAATAAAAATATTAGGACAGGCAAGTTCGGAAGGAACGATTGAACTGCTAAGAAAAACAAGAGGAAAAGATGTAATATATAGAAAAACAGTTGATGATATGCTGGCAAACGGTTATCAGGGTGGAAAAGTTATTATCAGTCATTGCTTTAATGAAGAAAGGGTGCAATTCTTTTTAGATATAATTAAGGAAAGTTTTCCTGATGTTGAAGCAGAGGTAATGCCAACTAGTGGCCTGTGCAGTTATTATGCAGAAAATAAGGGACTGATAATATCTTTTGAAAAGGAATAAATTAATTACACATAAAATAAAAAACATGGTGTCTGTCAGAGACTCCATGTTTTTTTCATTGTAAAAATATATTAATTATTCATTTTCAAATAAAGAAATACTGTGGGAGAGTCTGCTGCCTCCATCATTCGTGGTGGTTATATTGGCATTGTTACAGATATATACCTGATTATTATAACCCATTCCGCCTTGAAGTACCCAGTATTTACAATTCCCATTCCACGATTTAATCCATGATGTTTTGTTATTACATTTTATACCTACTTCATTATTTAAGTAATCTATTAATTTTGATTTATTGCTAAATTTTCCGATGTAAATTGCAACATGACTTCCTCTTCCATTACGACTGTATGTGATGATATCGCCTTTTTTCAGCCTGCTCATGTCTGGCTCATAGCGGGAGATCACTTTTTTTGTGCCAGATGACTTTAAAGGAAAAGTTTTTGATTTTACAGTTCCATTTTCATTATAGTATTTTTTTGCTGTTGTATACTTCAATGATAATTTGGCATTACCATGTTTCCAGTTATCTGCTCTTGGGGAGCCCTGCAGTTTGACATTATTAAATTGCCGGGAGTGTTTTGCTTTTTTTCCGGAAGTAAGAGAATTGCAGGATTCTACATATTTGTTAACAAGGACATTGCAGGGATAATGGCGGTACACATGTTTTTTTATAAATGATTTTAAATTCCTTTCAAAAACAGTAAACTTTAAAACACCAGCGAAAAAGCCCCGCCTGAATTTTGAAAGTTTACTGTTTTTGAATAAGCAGAGGTTCTTTGATTCTCATAACATCTTACCTTGTAATAATAAACTGTACCGGGGGTTGTTTTTGAATCAATCCATTTGCTGTTGTTGACAGTTGCTATTAATTGAAACCCTTTGTTTTTCTTTTTGCTTCGATATAATTGATATTTTGCTGCATTTACATTCTTCCAGGTAATCTTTATGCCGGAATTGGTTTCGATAATACTTTTGATATAGGTACTAGGAATCTCTGGAACAGATACTGCATTTGTCTGCGAATATGGAAAATTAGCAGCAGTTATTATTTTTGTACTCTCATCAGCATCAACATTTAGTTGGAGTGAAAATGAGAGCGAGAATGCAATCAATATAAATGTAACTAATCTATAAAACTTCATATAATAAAATTCTCCTGTTAAGTGTAAAGTGTTACTATATTAACACAAATATATTACAAAGACAAGGTGAATGTTACAAAAATATTACAAATAGTAACTAAATGTTAATATTTGCTAATAATAATGAGTATACAGTTTAGAAAAAAAGTTAAAATAAATTTTAAGTATGAAAAGGTGTGGAATGAATATTATTAATTTAGTAAGAAAAAATAATAATAAAGATAAGAAATAATAAAAGAATAGAAACAATATGTTCTTAAATTTTTCACATCTTAATTTTAAAATATGGTATATTAGTAGATATTGATAAATATGGAAAATATATACAATAACTATAAGGTGTAATAAAATAATACAAACGATAAAAATTGCAACTTGTATATAAAAATATAACATTATATGATTGTGTAAAATTGTTGATTTGGAATTGTATCAGGTAAAAGTTACCGGAGGATTAGTCCAAAAACAGAATAGAGCATGATAGAAAGGACGGTGTGGATTTGATAAAAGAGACAGTAGATGCTGTTCGCGTAGCCGAGATGGAAGCTGAGAGACAGATTGCCACAGCAAAGGAGAATGCAGAAGGCGAAAAGAACCAGGTGAAAATGAAAGAGTCAGTTTACCGTGAAGAACAGATGCGGGAAGCAAAGGCTCAGGCGGACAAGGAAATGAATGAGGTAGTGAAAAAATGTAACGAATATGATTTGGCTCAGGAAAAACAAATCGAAAAAAGGGTTGCAGAATTAAAAGCACAGTCAGATCAAAAAATGAGTGTGGCAGTCGATGCTGTGATTGATGCTTTAATATAGGAGGTCTTATGGCAGTTTTACAGATGCGCAAAATTAATATCTGTGCAATGAAAAAAAATCGAAAAAAGATTCTCGAATTTCTGCAAAGAAGAGGTTGTCTGGAAATACAGACGACAGACAATGAAGATGCAGTTTTTGAAAAGATGAATACAGCGACTCAGATATCTATTTTTGAAAGAAATGCAGCGTTAGCAGACAATGCTTTAGAGATTTTAGACAAGCATTGTCCTGAGAATAAATCTATGTTTGCAGGACTGGAAGGAAAAAAACAGATTGATGAAAATGAATATCAAAAATCTATTGATAATCAGCAGGATATTATGAATCTGGTGAATAGAATTTTACAGTCACAAAAAATCTTTGAGGAAAAAGAAGCAGCAGTTCTTCGATGCAGTGAGGAAATAGAGCCATTAAAACCATGGCTTACATTAGATGTTCCAATGAATTACCAAGGAACGAAAAAGACAGGCTTCCTTATTGGAAGTATTTCAGGGACATATACACAGGAAGAATTGACGGCTCGAATTGAACAGATAGAAGATATGCCGGAATCAGTTTATGTTCAGGTAATTGATGCTGATAAATATCAGAGTTATGTGACAGTGGTCTTTTTGAAGGGAGAGCAGGAACAGGTTGAGAAAGCGTTAAGGGAGTTGAGTTTTAACAGACCGCCGATTATCACCAGCCATATTCCGAGCGTATCTGCAAAGAAAAGAGAGGATGCAATTGTTTCTATTCAAAAAGAAATAGAAGATATCAAACAGGAATTTAAAAAGTGTGCAGATAGAAGAGAAGAGATACAGAAGATTGTAGATTATTACACAATTCGTGCAGACAAATACCGGGTTGTGGGAAGTATTCTACAATCAAAACATACATTTTTCGTAACCGGTTATATTCCACAAAAAGAGATAAACGACTTACAATCTAAACTGGAAAGTAAATATACGATAGTGATGGATGTGGAAGAACCTGACGAAAAAGAAGATGTACCGGTATTGCTGTCAAACAGTAAAACGACCGGGGCAGTAGAAGGAGTTGTCACATCATTTGGATATCCTACAAAGCATGAGATTGACCCTACTGCTATTACAGCATTTTTCTATTATTTCTTTTTTGGGATTATGTTGAGTGATGCCGCATATGGACTGCTGATGTTTTTAGGATGCCTGTGGGCTCTTAAAAGATTTCCAAATATGTCAGAAGGTATGCAGAAATCTCTTCGGATGTTCAAGAATTGTGGAATTTCAACATTGATATGGGGTGTTTTGTTTGGAGGTTATTTCGGAGATGCACTGACAGTAATTGCAAAGACATTCTTTGGTGTAAATATTACGGTACCCGCATTGTGGTTTGCACCAATTGAAAAGCCGATGCAGATGTTGATTTACTGTATGATTTTTGGAATTGTTCATTTATTTGTCGGGCTTGGTATCAAGGGATATATGATGTTAAGACAGAAGGATGTAATGTCTTTCGTGTGTGATGTTGTATTCTGGTATGTATTTCTGATAGGACTAATATTAATGTTAGTGCCTACCAGCATATTTGGCTCATTAGCAGGCATGACGGTTGTATTTCCTGCATGGGCAAATCTATTGGCAAAGGTAATGGCCTTGGGCGGTATGATAGGAATATTGCTGATGGCAGGCAGGAGAGCAAAGAATCCGTTGAAGAGACTGATGCTTGGTGCATATAGCCTGTATGATACGACCAGCTGGCTCAGTGATTTACTGTCTTATTCAAGACTGCTTGCATTAGGGCTTGCAACAGGAGTTATCGCACAGGTTATTAATACCATGGCAGCCATGGGTGGCAAATCTGTCGTTGGTGTTATCATGTTTATTTTAGTATTCGTTATTGGGCATGTGTTCAATATGGCAATAAATTTATTAGGTGCTTATGTTCATACAAACCGTCTCCAGTATGTTGAATTTTTCGGAAAGTTCTTCGAGGGAGGCAGCAGGGAATTTAAGCCATTTAAAGAAAATACAAAATATGTAAATGTAAAGGAGAATTAATTATGGGAGCTTTTTTTGACAATTTAGGATTATTTTATGCATTACTTGGAGCAGCACTGGCAGTGCTTATGGCAGGTATGGGTTCAGCAATTGGTGTAGGTACGGCAGGTCAGGCAGCATCCGGTGTTATGACAGAAGACCCATCAAAGTTTGCAAAAGTTTTGGTTATGCAGCTGTTACCTGGTACACAGGGACTTTATGGATTACTGATTGGATTCGTAACTTTGTCTAAAATTGGAATTATTGGTGGTGGAGCTGTGCAGATGAGTGCACTTCAGGGATTAGAAATTCTGGCAGCATGTCTTCCAATCGCTATCGTAGGTCTTGTGTCAGGAAAACATCAGGGTAAGACAGCGGCAGCGAGCATCGGAATTATTGCAAAGAGACCGGAACAGTTTGCAAAGGCTATGCTTTTCCCGGCTATGGTAGAAACATATGCGATTCTTGCACTTCTTATTTCATTCCTTGCAATTAACGGTATAAGTCTATAGAAGAGTAAAGGAAGTAAAATATGAGTGGATTAGATAATATTATTAAAGAAATCCAGGCAAGTGCAAAGGCAGAAGCAGAAACTATTTTACAGGAAGCTGACCAGTATTGTAATGAATATATGACAGGTGTCAGAGAGAAGGTTCAAAAGGAAGTAGAACAGTTTCGAAAGAAAAAGGAATCAGAAAGGAATCTCTATGAAGAGAAAACGAAATCCGGGGCACAGTTTCGTGAGCGTAATGCAGTTTTAAAAATAAGACAGCAGAGTATTGAGGAAGCGATAACAAAGGCACAGGAAAAGTTAGTGAATCTTTCGGATAAACAATATTTTGATTTTCTAATAAAGCTTTTTGAAAAAAATGTACAGCCTCAGAAGGGAATCATGTATTTGAGTAAAAAAGATATCAACAGAATGCCGGTGGATTTTAAAGAAAAAATTGAAAAGGCTGCTGAACAGAGAGGCGGCCAGATAATGATTTCATCAGACAGAGACAGCGTAAATAATGGGTTTATATTAGCTTATGGAGAGATTGAAGAGAACTGTCAGATAAAGGCACTGTTTGATGCAGACATAGACAGATTAAAAGATATTGCAAATCAGATCGGAAGAGCGTCGTGTAGGGAAAGAGTGTAGATCTCGGTGGTC